>NZ_ASSC01000183.1 GCF_000520735.1 Paenibacillus forsythiae T98 | reverse complement strand
CAGCCGGTAACGGCCACAATCGCTTCCGGATTGCGCCGGACGGCCCGGCGGATCATCTGACGGCTTTTTTTGTCGCCGGTATTGGTGACGGTGCATGTATTAATGACGTAAACATCGGCCTGTCCCTCGAAGTCCACCTGTTCGTAGCCATCCTCCTTGAACAGCTGCCAGATGCCTTCGGTATCGTAAAAGTTGACTTTGCAGCCCAACGTATAAAAAGCAACGGATGGCATGTTTCAAGCTTCCCCCATTTCTCCGGTTTCGTATAAAATGCAGGCGGCGGCCACCATGCCGGCCGTCTCGCAGCGCAGGATGCGCTTGCCCAGACCGACGGACACCGCGCCCGCCTCCTCGGCCTCCTTGCACTCGTGCTCGCTAAAGCCCCCCTCGGGCCCGACAATAACCAACGCGGACGCCCCGGGCGCCGCTCCAAGCTGCGCGGCCCACGGCGCGACCGCCGAACGCAGCTGAAGCCCTTCTTCCTTCTCGTAGCAGAAATACACCGCGTCATAACGATCGGCCGATTTCAGCAGTTGCTTCCAGGTCAGCGGCGCAGAAACTTCCGGCACGATGTTCCGGTGCGCCTGCTCCGCGGCCTCCTTGGCGATTTTGCGCCAGCGCTCCAGCCGCTTGCTCTCCTTGCGCTCATCGTACTGCACGATGGTGCGCTCCGATAGAAAGGGCAGGAAAGCCGCCGCGCCGATCTCGGTGCATTTTTGAATGACGACTTCCATCTTGTCGCCCTTGGGCAGACTCTGGGCCACCGTAATCTTGACACGGGCCTCCTGTGTCATCGGCATATTCTCTATAATGGAGACGGTGACAATGCCGTCGCCGATTGATGCGATTTCGGCCAGAGCCTCACGGGACACGCCGTCGCTTACAATCAGCTTGTCCCCGGCCTTGCCGCGCATCACTCTGGCGATATGACGGGCATCCTCGCCGCCGATGGTTACGCTGTCTTCCCCGAAGCTATCGGGAGATACGAAATATCGCTGCATGCTTATCAACATCCTGTTCTGTAGTACAATCGCAAATTCAGGCGAAAACGGCGGCGCCCCGAATATACAGAGGCCCTGCCGCCGTTTGCCGCGTATCTATTCTTTGCACGGGCGGACGCATCAGCCCTTTCTTAGACCTGACAATCCGTTTCCATAATACAATGTTTGTTCCCCTGTGAACAGTCTTTCGGGAGCAATTACGTAAAAATATGATAAAAGAAATTTACGGTATCACTGTACATCATAGATGACCAGAGGGCCAGCGGGCCGATCGTGTACGCTCTCAGCCCCGGAAGGAATACAATCAGCAGAAAAATGAACATCGCCCACTGCTCCAACCGCTGCAAGGTTCCCCTGACGGACCTCGGCGCGAGATCCTCGATAATTCTGTACCCGTCCAGCGGCGGCAGCGGAATCAGATTAAACCAGAAGAGGAAAAAGTTCATATATATAAAAGTATTGAACATCGCGTGAACAGCTTCCTGAAGCTTTGTCGCCGAAATCGGACTGAGCCAGCCGAGACCGAGCAGCATACCGTAGATCAACGCGCCGGCAAGAGCCATCAGCAGGTTGCTGAGCGGACCGGCCGCCGACACGATGATGCCCATCAGCCTCGGACGGCTGAAGTTGTCGCGGTTAACCGGCACAGGGCGCGCCCACCCGAAGCCGGCGATAACCAGCAGGATGATGCCGAACACATCGAAATGCACCGCCGGGTTCAGAGTCATCCGCCCCAGCAGGCGGGCTGTCGGATCGCCGAAGCGGTTGGCGAAATACGCGTGGGCAAACTCGTGAACCGTGAATGCGATCAATATCGTGATTAAGAAAAACGGCAGCTGATCCAGCCGAATTGCAATAATTTTATCCAAAAAATCCATCTTTACCTCTTTCCGGCTGTAAACGCCACCCAATCTTCTTCCTTCGTCACTTCCATAATTTCAAATCCGGAGGCCAGAAGCGCCTTCCTCACCAATTCTTCTTTATCTTTATAAATGCCGGAGGTGATATAGATGCCGCCGGGCTTAAGGGCACGGTACACATCATCCGTGAACAGTACGATAATTTCCGCCAAAATATTGGCGACCACAATCTGAACCGGCAGCTTCACGCCGAGTCCCTCCTGGGGTGAACCCGAACCGGCTGCCTGTACGGTGTCCTCGGCACAGCCTTCGCCGTCCGCTTCCTGCGAATAGGGCGGTCTGGCCGAGGGCCACATCGCTCCGGCAGGCGTCTCCGCCGCGCCTTCGCCGCCGAGCAGGGACAGGAGGTCGCTCTCCTTTACCGTGATGGCGCCCGAAAGACCGTTCAGCTCCACGTTCTCGGCCGCGCTCTTAACGGCAACAGGGTCCAGATCCAGTGCAAGCACGGACCGCGCGCCGAGCAGCATTGCGCCGACGGCCAAAATTCCCGAGCCTGTTCCGACATCAATGACCTCTTCTCCGCCGGAGATCGCCTTCTCCAGCGCCCGCAGACAAAGGGCGGTCGTCGGATGGGTTCCCGTGCCGAAGGCCATGCCGGGGTCAAGCTCAATGATCTGCTCATTCGGACTCGCGGGAGTGTAATCCTCCCATACCGGCTTGATCGTCAGCCGTTCGCTCACCCGAAGCGGCTTGAAATACTGCTTCCAGGCATGAGCCCAGTCATCCTCGTCAACCGTCTTCCAGCTGATATCCGCCTTGCCGGGATCGATGCCGAATTCCCGCAGCTCCCTGACGCGGGGCGCAAGCTCCGCGCAAATGTCGTCCATCGGCGATCCTTCCGCGAAATAGCCCTTGATGACCGCCTCCCCTTCGGGGATATCGTTCAGCGGCTCGTCGTACAGCTCCCCGTAGCGCGTGTCGCGCGCCTTGTTCAGCGATCCGGATTCTTCAATCGAAACCCCGCCCGCTCCCGCCTCCTGAAGCAGCGCGGAGATCATCTCCTGCGCTTCTTCGGTTGTATGTATCGTTAATTCATGCCATAGCATTGGGGTTCCTTCAGCCTCCTAAAAGATTTGATAGCCTGTGCTTCTTCCGAAGTCGTAGTTATTATACCTTACCTCCGCGCCATGCGCCAAACCCGCAGCTTGAAACGCGCCGGTCTTGGGCGCAGTGCGGAAGCGAGAGACGAAGAGGAACCTCACACGGACAGGTTGCAGCCGCATATTAGCTTATTTCTGCTGCCCGCTTTTGATTTTCGCATCCCGATACTGGGTGGGGGCGACACCATGGAGTTTCTTGAAGGCTTTCGAGAAGGAGAAGATATCGGGGTAGCCGACAGAGTGAGCAATTTCTGATAAGGTATAGGAGGTCTGCTCCAGCAATGCCCGGGCTTCCTTCATTTTTAATTCCTGGATAAACTGAATGGGAGTGATTCCGTAAGCCTTGCGGTACTGTTTGGTAAAATGGGTGCGGTCTATGCCGACATATTCGGATACTTTTTCGACTGTAATTCCCTCCGCATAATGAATCTCCATATATTCATGCCCTTTTTGCAGCCAAGAGACATCCCGCCGGTCACTGCGGGCAGAGCCGTCTGCCGCAGCAGAGAGCTGCTCGAAGATACGGTGGAACAGAATAAGCCGCCCCAGGTCCGTATTGTTATCCGAATTCACCAATTCGAAGAAATCCCACATCAGTTGAATCGCTTCAGGTGTTACAATACCCGCCGCATGCGGGCAGTGCATAGCCAGTCCAATCCTCTCAAGCAGCTTCAAAGCCTGCCTGCCGTCGAAGGCAAGAAACACTTTGCGGAGCGGATCGTCCGGACAGGTGTAATATTCATGAATGACCTGCGGAAACAGGCAGAAAATATCATTTTTACGGAGCTGAAAGGTCTGTTTATTTTGATGAAACGTCCCTTGGCCTTCCAGCACAAAAATCAGGTAATAATAGGGCGTCGTCCGGGGACCAATATGATAATTCGGTTTGGCAATATTGTGTCCAAGGCGAATCGGCCAAGCGGCTCCCGACTTTTCGTATGCGGAAGGGGTGAAGAGGTGCAGCTCCAAAAACTCATGGTTATCCTCAATCATCTTGTCTCTCATAATAATGGACCTCTTTTTACTATGCGAATTTTATGGCCATAATCTCATTTTTATAAATAATATAGGATTTCTACAAGGCACTCAACACTTTTCATTCAACATCAACCATCCGTCATGACCTTAAAATGACATGCACGAACAACTTAAAATGACATTTACTTGTGAAGAACCGGGTTGCTAATATATAAAGCATAGTAAACCAAGTTATTTTATTGACATTGACTAGACCACTAGAGAGGCTGATAAAAAACAGCATACCGTTTGCTAACTACTAACCCATTTGAGGAGTGTACGTACGATGAACAAGAGAAGGCTCTTGCTTACGCTGCCTGCGATCCTGCTGATCCTTTCCATACTGTTAAGCGCGTGCGGAGAAAATGCGAACAGCGGCGAAGCATCCGAAATCGAAATCAAATTCCCCAGCATATGGGTAGCGAAGGATTCCAAAGCCGCCACGTTCGCCCAGATCGTCAAAGATTTCAACGAACAGAATCAGGGCAAAATCAAAGTCGTCGTTGAAGAGATCCCCGACTATGCCGCTTACGAGGACAAGATCCGCACCAATATTACGACGGGGACAGCGCCGGATATTTTTTCTTTCGATAATCCCGCTGACGGAGAGTTCTACTACAAATCGGGAAATTTGGCCGATCTTACGCCTTATCTGGACGAGCAGTGGAAGAGCACGTTCCTGGATCATGCCTTTGACAATGCCGCATTTGACGGCAAAGTGTACTCGATTCCGTTCGAGTTCGGCGTAACGCCGGTATTATACAACACTAAGCTGTTCAAGCAAGCGGGCATTGCCGGATTCCCCAAAACGTATGGCGAGCTGTTCGCCGCATTTGACAAACTCAAAGCCGCAGGCATCGCTCCCGCCACGCAAATGACCGGAGGCGACGGTTGGGTCTCCATGCTGTGGTACTCCCAGCTCGTGTCCGCAATCGGAGGGCCGGATGTGTACAAGCACGGATTGGACGACCCCGCTTTTGTACAAGCCGCCGAGGTATTGAAGAAGCTCTTTGACTACACAACGGGAGATGCGGTGGGACTGGACAATGCAGGCAGCCATTTCTTAAATCAGCAAACCGCCGTACTGCTCAACGGGCCCTGGTTTATCGGCCGAATCAAAAAGGAAGGCATTGATCATTTGTATGACTCCGTCGAAGTGGCGCCTGCCCCCGTTTACGAAGGCGGGAAAGGACAGCCCGGGCAGTATATCGGCTTTACCCAGGCAAGTCTGGCCGTAGGCAAGCAAAAGGATAAAAAGAAAGAAGAAGCCATTGTGAAGTTTCTGAAATATTTGACCTCTCCGGACAATGTGAAGAAAATATCGCTGGATTCCGGAGCATTGTTCGTCATTAAGTACGAGGTTACAAAGGATGACACAGTCGAACGCCTGCAAACCGAGATGAAAAAAGGAATGGAAGCCGCGCCCTACATCATTCCCCATTTCCGGGCAAGCGTAAGCCCCGCCGTCGGCGCGGAATTCCCGCAAGCGTTAAGCGGTCTGGTGCTTGGAAAATATACGCCCGAACAATTCGTGGAGCAGCTTAAACAGGCCGATTCAAAATAAATCCAGCACACTTAAGCTTGCGCAAAGGAGGACAGAACATGCAGCGAACAACCCATTTCCGCACAGGCGCTATCCTTTTTCTACTGCCGGCCTTACTGCTCTTTGCCGCCTTTTTTCTCTATCCTGTCGGATATGTCGTCATTGTAAGCTTAATGAAATGGGATGGGATGAGCAGCCCCGGGTTTGTCGGCCTCCGAAATTACAGCGCCTTGTTTCATGACGAAGTCTTTCGGACCTCCATCCGCAACAATTTGATCTGGGCCTGCGCGGAGGCGATGATTCAGGTGCCGCTTGCCATCCTGGTCGCCCTGCTGCTGGCCCGAAAGCCGAAGGGCTGGAAGCTGCTGCGCACGATTTACTTTTTCCCCCATGTTATCTCGGGTATCGCAATCACGATGATGTGGGGAGCCATCTACAATAATGAGCGGGGATTGCTGAACAGCTTTCTCCGGTTGATAGGCTTGTCCGAATGGGAGCATAACTGGCTCGGAGGGCTGGGCAGCGCCTTCCCTTCCGTGCTCGTGTATGGACTACTGTATATCGGCTATTTCATGGTCATTATTTTGGCGGACATTTCCTCGGTTTCGCAGTCCTACTATGAGGCGGCGAGCATTGACGGAGCGACACGCACACAGCAGGATTGGCACATCACGCTGCCGCTGATTAAAGGAACCGTTGCTACCTGCGTAACGCTTGCGATGGTAAACGGGCTTCGGCAATTCGAGCAGGTTCTGCTGCTGACGGGCGGCGGGCCGGCCAACAGCACCTCAGTCCTTGTGTTGTATTTGTATAAAGAACTGCAAAACTTCCATTACGGGACGGCAAATGCTTTGGGCACGGTGCTGATTGTTCTCGGCGGTCTGGTCATTCTAACGGTGCGCAGATTATTTAACGCCGCCAAATCTGACATGTAATTCAGGAGAAGTCTAATGAAATTAAATGCGCTGCTTGAAAAGTTGCTTTCCCGGACCATTTTGTCCCTGTTTCTTGTGTACACGCTCTTTCCCATGCTCTGGCTTGTCATGGCTTCGCTCAAAACGAATGTCGAACTGCTTGGCGATCCTTTCCGGTTCCCCTCTCCGCCGCAGTTCGGCAATTATGTGAATGCGTTCAAGTCGGCGCATCTGGCTTCGTTGTTTTCAAATTCGATTCTGATCAGCTTCTCGGCAACCGCCTTGAACGCCCTGGTTGCATCCATGGCCGCCTATGTACTCTCAAGGTATAAGTTCAAGCTTGGACCGGTTATATTCTCAACCCTGATTACGGGAATACTGGTGCCGGTCAGCGCGCTGATGGTTCCGTATTTCACTTTAATCCGGACGCTCGGCCTCTATGACACCAAGCTGGCGCTGATTCTAACGTATACGGCCATCTCGCTTCCGCTGTCCGTCTTTATTATCAAAGGCTTCATGGATTCGATTCCCGGGGAGCTGGAAGAGGCCGCGCTGCTGGACGGGTGCGATTTCTATCAAAAGTTCTTCAGGGTGATTGTGCCGATTTCCCGGACAGGCATCGTGACCGCGGCGACGTTTCAATTCTTGAGCAGCTGGAACGAGTTCCTGTATGCGATGCTGCTGACTTCCTCCGAACAGGTGCGGACGCTGCAAATGGGCATTCGTTATTTCGCCAGCCAGTTTACCACCGATTTCACCTCGATGTTCGCGGCGATTGTCATCAGCATTATTCCAAGCGTTGCGATGTACAGCGTGTTTCAGAACCAGATCATTTCCGGACTTACGCAAGGCTCTGTTAAAGGCTGAGCAGAGCGGCCGGTCCGCAAAACCAAGGGGCTCTAAGCCATGTCGTTTCATGGCCTTTGGAGCACCTCTTTTTATTTCCGCCAGGTCATACTTTCGATTCACCAGCCCCCGATACAGACCTCTTTTTGCCAAGTTAAAATTCAAACAAAGATCTACTTTCCATTTCGAAAAATATTAAATTTTCCGTTTAAAAATCTACTTTTTTCTCTCTTCCCCTCTCCTGCTTCTATCTGTTCATCTTTTAAACAAAAAGACTTAAATTTACAAATTAAAGTTAACGTGAATTGACATTCCCGATACCCGAATCGCTTGTTACAATCAGAATATAAATTTATCCTATAAGTTTTATAGGAAATCGACCGGATCACCGGAGAAACAGACCAGAAATGGTTTCATCAATGTTACGGCATAAGGAGGCTATCATGAGTTTGCATACAGAAGAGATTCGATTTGGCTGGTTTCTGCCGACATCCGGCGACGGTCGCTATGTGGGGACTGCTCCGGAGAGAGAACCCACGCTTGATTATTTGATTGAGGTGGCGCAGATGGCGGAGCGCTCGGGCCTGGAGTTCGTTCTGATCCCGACAGGCGGATCATGCCTGGATTCATGGGTGGTCGGATCAGCGGTGATGAGCCACACGACTCGGCTTAACGCCCTTGTAGCGGTCAG
>NZ_ASSC01000182.1 GCF_000520735.1 Paenibacillus forsythiae T98 | reverse complement strand
GGCGGGGCTGCGAGTTATGCCGCCATACGCATTTCGGGATTGTGCGAGCCTGCATTCACGCTGTAAGGCTTGACGCTCTGCATCCGTCCGGTTGCGAGGACGGCGCCCGGCGCTTCACCGCCTTGTCGTGCCAGCTCGATAAGCTCCGCGATTTGGCCCCGCTTGTATGCGGCCGCCATTTGTTCCAGAAGAGCGCGGAAGCTCTCGTCTCCCGGAAGCGCCGGGCCGTCAGCCGCCAGTTCCTCTCTGACGGCGGGGATGGCCAGCCGGGCGCGGCGCAGCGCCGCTTTGACGGCGCCTTCCGTAGTGTCCAGCAGCTCCGCCGTTTCCGCCGAGGTATAATCCAGCACCTCCCTCATGAGGAACACGGCCCTCTGCAGCGGAGACAAATGCTTGATCATCGCCTGAAAGACCATTTCGGCCTCAAAATCCCCGTTGTTCTCCCGCTCCATATATTTCGCTTCATTAGATTGCTGCAATATCCGCTTCAGCACGGTTTTTCGCCGTCCGGCATCGATCCATGAATTTTTGGCGATCCGCAGCAGGAGCGCTTCCGGATTCCCATGCCCGCCTCTCAAGGCCTCCAGCGCTTTCAGCCACGCATCCTGCGCCAGCTCTTCGGCTTCCCAGCTCGACCCGGTCAATGACAGGCAGTACCGTTTCAGAACAGCCTGCAGGTGAACGATACCGTTCATATTCGCAACAGTTTCGGTATTTGTGCGCTTTGGCGTAAGCATAGGACCGCCTCCTTAATCATCCTCAGTCATTCTTTCTTTCCCAGTGTAAACGAATAATGGAGCTTAAACGATACGCGGCGCAAAATGTTTTTTGTCCGAAGCCATCCATGGATTTAAAGGAGATGATTTCCAAGCCTCTACCCGTATCTTTTCGGACCCTTCAATCGTTTGCGGGATAGGTACGACCAAAATGATAAGCCGGAGGTAATCAAAATGAGCTATATTCCTTATGTGCTGGAGCAGACGGGCCGGGGTGAACGGACGTACGACATCTATTCCAGGCTGCTGAAAGACCGGATTGTATTCGTGGGCGCGGCTATCGACGACCAGTTGGCCAACAGCGTTATCGCACAGCTGCTGTTCCTGGCGGCGGAGGACCCCGAGAAGGATATCTATATGTATATCAACAGTCCGGGAGGCTCCACTTCCGCAGGCTTCGGGATTTATGATACGATTCAATTGATCAAGCCGCAGGTAAATACGATTTGTACCGGATTTGCGGCTTCGTTCGCCGCTTTTCTGCTGCTGTCGGGAGCGCCCGGCAAGCGCTGCTGTCTCCCGAATGGCGAAATTATGATCCATCAGCCGCACGGAGGGGCGCAGGGGCAGGCCAGCGATATCGCGATCAGCGCGAAGCGCATCCTGCAGGTGAGGGAAAGAATCGTCCGCATCACCTCGGAGCGGACCGGTCAGCCGATGGAGAAGGTCGCGAAGGATATGGACCGGGATTATTTCATGACTGCCGAGGAAGCGCTGGAGTACGGCATCATCGACACCATCATTACCCATTTATGAGGGAGAGGGAGGAACAGGGCATGTTATCTGCACTGCAGGGCGAGAAAGTAACGATCTATTTTCTGGACGGCTCCTGTCTGAGCGACGGCGTATTGGAGAAGGCGGACGAAAAATTCATCAAGTACAAGACCGAGTATCAGCTGCACTATGTTCCGGTGTCATCCGTCCGGTCGGTGGCTCTGGATACGAAGGAGCGCCAGCGTCCGAAGATGGGCTTCGGGCAGTAAGGGCCGGTTCGATTTAGGAAACGCGGGAGCCAAAAGGACCCATTCTCCAGCTAAAGCGGGAGAGGGGTCCTTTACTTTATAGATACAGGAACCGCGCAATAGATAATCGGGCGATTCGATGCGAAAACGTGTGCGACGACTCGTTCCTGAACAAGTTGTGAAGGAATGTCTCGCCACAAAGTAAAGGGAAATCCTCCCTTTAATTCTCTGGTTTGGGGCTTATTCGCAGCGATAGGCGGAAAAACTCCCTCTATATCTCGACATAAGGGGAAGCTCAGGCCATTCTCTCCCGATTTAGATGGAGGATTTCCTTCTAATTTGGGCTGAGCCTTGGTTTTGGGTCAATTAGCTCCGCTTTTTCCACCTATATAAGATGAACTTGAAAAAAAGACAATTGGAGAAGAAGGAACGAAGGGGAAGTTTGGAACTGTAGGAGAGATAGCGATCGCCTTTGTCTCCGGATTTCATCCGCGAAGAGCGGTTTATCCAAGAAATCTGGGGACAACAGCGACCGAAAGTCCAAACATTCCTCGTAGTTACGACTGATATCTGATAGAAAAGTATTAGGTTCATCTTATTGTATGCCAGCAGGATAAGCGATCAGTTCAATAAGCATGCCCCAGGGCGTTCTGGCATATAGCCCGCAGTTGCCTTGGCCGCTGTCGATTCCCGCCAGCGGATGCGGCCCGGACAAGAGTGTGCCTCCAGCCATCTCCAATCGTTTCGCCGCCGCCTGAATATCGTCCGTGTAGAGCGCCAGGTGCTGGAGACCGTAATCGGCGATCCGCTCGGGCGGCTCGTGAGACGCATGTTCTGTCTGGAACAGCTCTACTCCCGGTCCCGGCGGGAATTGGAGCAGCCGGATGCGGACGATCCGGCCGCTTGGCGGCATACCGAGCTGCTGCTCGGCCGGCGCTCCTTCCAGCGGAGACTGTCCCGGCTCGTCCCCGAAAAAGCGTCATTTCCGGGCGGCATATGCACGTTGCTTGATCTTGATGACTACTGTGATACAATGAATAGATTGCTCCGTTTCTTGCGTGGTCAGCGGCGGCGGTTCTTCCTTGGGCGCCGTTTATTTCTCGGGAAAAAGGGTATAGCTACACTGTGGATGTCTGTCGATTTTATCGTTTTAAAGCGGTGAAAAACGGAGGATTATCATGAATTTTTGAGGATTTCCAAGGAAAGTCACCGTTTGTGTAAAATTATCACGGTATTCGTCGATTTTTATTGATTATTTATATCATGTTATGTATAATCAGCGTTGTTGATTTTTTACTTAAGGAGGTCATTCATTTTGGGAAAAGCGTTAATTATCGGCGCTGGCGGCGTCGCAAGCGTTGTTGTTCATAAATGCTGCCAGAACCCGGATGTTTTTGAGGAGATCTGTATTGCGAGCAGAACAGTCGAGAAATGTGAAGCTTTGAAAAATAAATTGGACGGAGGCCGCACGAAAATCCAGACGGCCCAGGTTGACGCGGACAATACCGACGAGGTTATCCAGCTCATCAAAAGCTTTGGTCCGGACGTCGTGATTAACGTCGCGCTTCCTTATCAGGATCTGACCATTATGGATGCCTGCCTTGCAACGGGCGTGCACTATCTGGATACCGCGAACTACGAGCCGCCGGAAACGGCGAAATTCGAATACAGCTGGCAGTGGGCGTACAAGAAGAAATTCGAAGAAGCCGGCATTATGGCTGTGCTGGGCTGCGGCTTTGACCCGGGCGTAACCGGCGTATTCTCGGCCTATGCGCTCAAGCACTATTTTGACGAAATTCATACCATCGATATCGTGGATGCCAACGCTGGCGATCACGGCTATCCTTTCGCGACCAACTTCAACCCGGAGATCAATATCCGTGAAATTACCGCGAACGGACGCTACTACGAGAACGGTGAATGGATCGAAACGCCGCCGCTCTCCGAGAAGAAGGTATACGACCTGCCGGAAATCGGACTGAAGGATATTTATCTGCTGTATCATGAAGAGCTGGAGTCTCTGGCTAAAAATATTACGGGAATCAAGAAAATCCGCTTCTGGATGACCTTCTCCCAGAACTACCTGACTCACCTGAAGGTGCTGGAGAACGTTGGCATGACCTCTATCGAGCCGATTCTGTTCGAAGGCAAGGAGATCATTCCGCTGCAATTCCTGAAGGCGGTTCTGCCGGACCCGGCCTCCCTCGGACCAAGAACGAAGGGCAAGACGAACATCGGTATTATCGCTCAGGGTACCAAGAACGGCGAGCCGAAGAACTACTATGTCTACAATGTGTGCGACCATCAGGAGTGTTACCGTGAAGTCGGCTCCCAGGCCATTTCCTACACGACGGGCGTGCCGGCCATGATCGGCGCCATGCTGATGATCAAGGGCACCTGGATGAAGCCGGGCGTATACAATGTGGAAGAGCTGGACCCGGACCCGTTCATGGAGCTGCTCAACACTAAAGGGCTGCCATGGCAGGAAGACTTCTCGCCGACGCTGCTGGACTAGGAGAGCCAATGAAAGAGATTGATTTCAGCGCGGTTCCTTCACCAAGTTATGTTGTAGACGAAAGGCTTCTAGTCAAAAATCTTGAGCTTCTGAACTCCGTTCAGGAGCGTACGGGCGCGCATATTCTGCTGGCCCAAAAAGGCTTCTCCATGCATGCGCTCTATCCGCTGGTGGGGAAATATCTGAAAGGCGTCACTTCCAGCTCCCTGTTCGAAGCCCGTCTCGGCTATGAGAAAATGGGCAAGGAGGTTCACGCCTACGCCCCGGCGTATGTGGACTCGGAATTTGACGAGCTGATGAAGTATAGCGATCACATCGTTTTTAACTCCTTCGACCAGTGGAACCGGTTTAAGGATAAGGCGCAAAGCGCTCCGAAGCATATCAGCTGCGGCATCCGCGTGAATCCCGAGTATTCCGAAATCGAGATTCCGCTCTACGATCCCTGCTACAACAATTCCAGAATGGGCGTGACGCTGGATAACTTCCGGCCGGAGGACCTGGACGGCATCGAAGGCCTGCATTTCCATACGATGTGCGAGCAGAACTCGGATACACTGGAGCGGACGATCAAGGTCGTGGACGAGAAATTCGGTCCATATTTGAAAGGCATGAAGTGGCTCAACTTCGGCGGCGGGCATCATATTACGCGTCCCGATTACGATGTGGAGACGCTTGTGCGCTGTATTTTATATATGAAGGAAAAATACAACCTCCAGATTTACCTGGAACCGGGCGAAGCCATCGCCCTGAATACCGGATATCTGGTGGCGACAGTGCTGGACGTGGTCAAGAACGGCATGGAAATTGCCATTCTCGACACCTCGGCGGAATGCCATATGCCCGATGTGCTGGCCATGCCTTACCGGCCGAACATCATAGGTGCGGGGCAGCCGAACGAGTATGAGCATACGTACCGCCTCGGTGGACTGACCTGTCTCGCAGGGGACATTATCGGCGATTATTCCTTCAAACAGCCGCTGAAGAACGGCGATCGTCTCGTATTCCTCGACATGGCGCATTACTCGATGGTCAAGAACCATATGTTCAACGGCGTCAACCTGCCTTCGATCGTGTCCTACAACGAAGATGAGGGCATCAAGGTGATCCGGACCTTCGGCTATGAGGATTACAGCGGCCGGTTGTCGTAAGGCTCAGGCGAAACAATATAGCACCGCAATTCAATATCTGCATTAGTGAGAAGGGCAGCCGCTGGCTGCCTTTTTGCATGCAATAGTCATAGGGGGTGACGCCTGCCGTTACGCTCAAAGCCTATCATTTCTGGATTATTCTATCAATTATTGGTAAACTCAATAGAGTTGCCTCTGATTAGAGCAACCTATTGTCTGCCGGATGCGTTATAAGAGTGGAGCATTCATAGACAGGAATCATAGTTTTGAGAGAACAGGAGACAGGACAAATGAAGAATTGGGGAAAGCTTCTGCTGTGCGGAGCGCTGTTGCTGGGCAGCGCGCCCGCTTACACGCCCGGGACCGTTTCGGCAGCGGGAGGCGTGAATATTATGCTGGACGGCTATCCGCTGCCGTTTCCGGTGGAGCCTGTGGTGATAAACGGTACAACGATGGTGCCCTTCCGGGTGATTTCGGAAGCGCTTGGCATTCCGGTAGAGTGGAATCAGAGCGCGAAGAGAATTTCCGCCTCCGGAACGGATAAGACGGGGGTGAAGAAGGTTGTTCTGACACTTAGCAGCAAGACCGCGCTGGTGAACGGCGGTTCCGTGAAGCTGGCGGTAGCGCCCCAGACGCTTCGCGGCACGACGATGATTCCGCTGAGCTTCTTCAGCGAGCAGTTCGGCGCGGAGGTGTCGTGGAATTCGTCTCAGAAGACGGTTGCCATCACTTCACCGAAGAAAGATTTATATACGCTGGGCTTCTATGCGATGTCTTCCTACAGCGAATATGCCCTGCTTCCCGGATTGGATGATGTCGCGTTCGGATGGGGCAGGATTGACAAGGATGGACATTTTACTACGGCGGGCGCGGACTTCTATTGGCCAAAGGCGGCAGGTGACGTAACGCCTGAGTCCATCGTGCAGAATGCAGCCTCCGGCGGACAGACGCCTTATTTTATGGTCTTTTCCGGGGATGACAAGCTGGAGCTGACGAAGAATCTGGAGGACAAGAATCTTCAGGAGCAGACGGTAGCGAGTATTGTGGACACCGCCGTCCAGAAAGGCTTCAAGGGCATTATGCTGGATCTGGAAGGTCTCGGACTGACCGGGGACAAGGCGAAGGCGCGCTCGGATTATAACGCTTTTGTCAAGAATGTATCAGGCAAAGCCCGGGCACAGGGGCTTAAGCTCGGCATTGCCCTGCATCCGCTCAACAGC
>NZ_ASSC01000181.1 GCF_000520735.1 Paenibacillus forsythiae T98 | reverse complement strand
CGATGGCGGCCCGCAGCTTGGTCAGCTCGCCTTCCGGCCGGTCCGGAAGCAGATTATATAAATATTCGGAAACCGTCAGCTCCAGGACAGCGTCGCCCAGAAATTCAAGGCGTTCATTGTCCTGGTGCTGATTGAAACGGTGCTCATTGACATAGGACGCATGGGTAAAGGCCTGCTTCAGCAGCGAAGAATCGTGGAATTGAATATGAAGTTGACTTTGCAATTGCTTCAGGTCCCCATTCATCGCACGGTCTCCTTACTGTTTGTATTTTTTTAAAATAACAGTCGCGTTATGTCCTCCGAATCCGAACGAATTGGACATGACAATGTTCAGTTCCGCTTCACGAGGCTTGTTCGGAACATAGTCCAGATCGCATTCGGGGTCCTGGTTGTCCAAATTGATTGTAGGGGCGATGATGTTATTCTGCAGGGAAAGTCCGCAAATGATCGCCTCCACACCGCCGGCCGCTCCAAGCAGGTGCCCTGTCATGGATTTCGTGGAGCTTATCGCCACCTTGTAGGCATGGTCTCCCAGCGCCATCTTGATAGCCTTCGTCTCGGACTTGTCCCCTACAGGAGTTGAAGTGCCGTGCGCGTTGATGTAGTCAATCTCCTCGGGCTTGATGCCCGCATCGCGGATCGCCATCTTCATGCAGCGCGCCGCGCCGTCCGGATCAGGCTCTGTCATATGATGGGCATCGCCGCTCAGTCCGTAGCCGATCACCTCGGCGTAAATCCGGGCGCCCCGCTGAAGCGCATGCTCCAGAGATTCCAGCACCAGAATGCCTGCGCCTTCCCCCATAACAAAGCCATCTCTGTCCGTATCGAACGGACGGCTTGCCTTTTCCGGCTCGTCATTACGCGTGGACATCGCTTTCATCGCACAGAAGCCCGCCATACCCGTCGGACGGATGGTCGCTTCCGCACCGCCGCAGACCATGGCATCCGCATCGCCGCGCTGAATCATGCGCAAAGAATCGCCGATAGCGTGGCTTCCCGTCGCGCAGGCGGTAACCTGCGTTGTATTGGGTCCCTTGGCCCCAAGGCTGATGGACAGCTGACCGGAGCCCATATTGGCAATCATCATCGGAATAAAGAACGGGCTGACGCGTTTGGGACCTTTCTCAAGCAGCAGGTTATGCTGGTCTTCCCAGGTGCCGAGCCCGCCAATCCCCGAACCGACGGATACGCCGATTCTCTCGGCCTCGATATTCTCCCCGATGACCAGGCCGCTGTCGCTAAGCGCCTGCTGTCCTGCCACGAGCGCAAGCTGCACGAAACGGTCCATCTTGCGGGCCTCCTTGCGGCCGAACAATTCTTCAGGATCAAAATCTTTAATCGAAGCGGCGATCCGTGTCGGATATTCGCTCACATCAAAGGATTCGATCGTGGAAACGCCGGATCTCCCGCTCATCAAGCTGTTCCAGAATGTCTCCAGATCTTTGCCGAGCGCTGTCATTACGCCCATACCGGTAACAACCACTCTATGACTCAAAAGCATTCACCCCATCTGATTACTGTATAGCCACAGTCTCTAATTTCTCTCTTGCTAGCCGCATATATAAACCGCCAACACCGCGAAAAAAGCGGCGGCCTGTTATTTTCCTTGGTAATACGCTTGCCTGAAGCGCAGCTTTCGCAAAGCCCAAACACTGTAAAATGAGGAGAAGTCCCGCCTTAAAGCAGGTACGGGACTTTTTAGCCTAGGACTCTAGGTATGAGATTGTATGTAGTTTACAACTTCACCCACGGTCGTAATCTTCTCTGCATCTTCATCAGAGATCTCCATGTCGAATTCATCTTCCAATTCCATAACCAATTCTACAACGTCGAGAGAATCAGCTCCCAAATCATCTTTGAAAGACGCTTCCAGTGTGACTTCGGCTTCGTCGGCTCCTAAGCGGTCGACGACAATGCGCTTTACACGCTCCAATACATCGGACATCCGGTTCACCTCCTCTTTTGGTATTATACGAGATATGAGTTCAAAATGCCATAGAGCTAAAAAAACGCTTTAACCGGCTGATTTTGACGCTCAAGCCCGCTCTCCGGGACTCTCCCGGAGCCGGTAGAAAGATTACATATACATGCCGCCGTCCACATGAAGCGTCTGGCCCGTCATGTACGCCGCCCCCTCCGAGGCAAGGAAGAGGGCGGCCGAAGCGATTTCCTCCGGCAGACCGAGCCGTGCGAGCGGAATGTCCTTCGCCAGATCGGTGCGGACTTCACCTGTCAGCTGGCGGGTCATGTCGGTGTCGATAAAGCCTGGCGCAATGCAGTTGACCGTAATGCCGCGGGAAGCAAGCTCGAGCGCCGCCGATTTGGTCAGTCCGATAACGCCAGCTTTCGCCGCCGAATAGTTGGCCTGCCCCGGATTGCCCCTCACGCCGACCACGGAGGAAATATTGATGATCCGGCCATAACGCTGCTTCATCATCGGGCGGGTGACTGCCTTCAGGCAGTTGAACACGCCCTTGAGATTCGTCTCGATGACCTGATCGAATTCTTCCTCTTTCATCCGCATAATCAGGTTGTCCCTTGTGATGCCCGCGTTATTCACGAGTATGTCAATCCGCCCCCAGGCGCCCAAGGTCTCTTTCACCAGGGCTTCAGCCTGTTCGGCGCTCCCGACATTTCCCCGGAGTGCGATTCCCTCGGAGCCAAGCTCCGCGATGCGCGCCACGGTCTCCCGGGCCGCTTCCTCGCTGCCCGAATAGTTCACGGCGACCTTGACGCCATGCTCCGCCAGCGCCAGCGCGATGCTGCGGCCAATGCCGCGCGACGCGCCGGTAACGAGGGCTGTCTGGCCCCGCAATGATGCGAACATTCTAGTGGTCCCCTTTCATAATCCGTAAAGTTCGCCAAACCCTTCAATTAAAAAGCCGATCAGGCAAGAGCTTCAATGCTTTCCAGACTGTTGATGTTGATAACCTTGACATTCTTGTCGATCTTGCGGATCAGCCCGGCAAGCACGCTGCCGGAGCCGATCTCCACGAACGTGTCGACGCCTTCCT
>NZ_ASSC01000180.1 GCF_000520735.1 Paenibacillus forsythiae T98 | reverse complement strand
CCCGCCGTCTTCCGAGGCAGAGGAGAATAGCGTCTGGCCGGCGCCGGAAGCCCTCGAAATCGAGCTGCCTGCGGCGGATTGGGGCAGAATGTGGGGATTGTTCAAATCGCCGAAGCATTTCTTTGAAGGCGGCGGACGGGAAGCGTTAAGGAACGTCGCGGAGCCGCTGCTCAAGGAAGCGCTGGCCTCCGCTTCATCGAAGCGGGAGGCGCTTCTGCTGGATCATTACGAATCGCTGACGGCGCAGGCGCTCATCAGAGCGTCCCGTGCGCTGAGAGAGAAGCTGGAGGAGCGGGATTTGGCCATGGCCGGGATGCTGAAGGGGGGTGATTCGGCGGCACGTTGGAGCATCCTCGCTGACGGTCTGCGGGAGGCTGAATCCGCTTTTGCCGGGAGGCTGAATATGGAAGTGTGAAGTTTGCGGGAAATTGTCGAAGAACACTTGCAATCTGCCGCGTCTTGGAAGAAAATAAAGAAGCCTGAAAATTTGCAGAGAAACTGCTGCTTTTTGCATGGATATTGCAGGAAGGAGCGAATTTTGCCGAAAGAGGTTGAATACCGACATGTGGGGATCTCCCTATTCTGCTTACAGCCGCAAGCTGCTGCTGCTGGGCAGCGGAGAATTGGGCAAGGAAGTGATCATTGAAGCCCAGCGATTGGGCGTGGAGACGGTAGCCGTAGACCGTTACGACGGCGCTCCCGCTATGGGGGTTGCCCACCGTTCCTATGTGCTGGATATGCTGGATGGAGAAGCGCTGAAGGAGCTGATCCGTTCGGAGAAGCCCGATGTTATCGTTCCGGAGATTGAAGCCATTGCCACGGACGCTCTTATGGAGTTGGAAGAAGAAGGATTCTGTGTTGTGCCGACTGCGCGCGCGGCCAGGCTGACGATGGACCGGGAGGGCATCCGGCGGCTTGCTGCCGAGAAGCTTGACCATCCTACGGCGGCCTATCGGTTCGCAGACAGTCTGGAAGAGCTTCGCCAGGCGGTGGAGGAGCTGGGAACGCCGTGCGTAATCAAGCCCATTATGAGCTCGTCCGGCAAAGGCCAGAGCGTGTGCCGCAGACCGGAGGAAGCCGATAGCTGCTGGAATACGGCTCTTGAGGGAGCCAGAGCCAAGGGGACCCGGGTCATTGTGGAGTCGTTCGTTGACTTCGAGAGCGAGATTACGCTGCTGACCGTTCGTTCTTCCTCCGGAACCGTATTCTGCCCGCCGATCGGGCATATCCAGAAGGATGGAGACTACGTGGAATCCTGGCAGCCGCATGAGATGACGGAAGAACAGCTGGCCCAGGCGCAGCGCATCGCGCGCAGCGTAACGGATGAGCTTGGCGGCTTCGGCATCTTCGGTGTAGAGCTATTCCTGACACGGGAGGGCGTTCTGTTCAGCGAAGTCAGCCCAAGGCCCCATGATACGGGAATGGTAACGATGGTGACTCAGGATTTGTCGGAGTTTGCTCTGCATGTTAGAGCAATTCTCGGTTTCCCGCTTGAGCCGGTGGAATTGCGGTCACCGGGCGCGTCGGCGACGCTCAAGGCCGGGAAAGACGCTGCCGGACAGGCTTACGCGGTTACCGGACTCCATGAAGCGCTGCGGCTTCCCCGCACGCAGGTCCGTGTATTCGGCAAACCGGAGGTCCGCCCGGGACGGCGGATGGCGGTCGCGCTGAGCGCCGCCGAAAATGTGGAAAAAGCGCGGGCGACGGCCAAAGAGGCGGCGTCCCTGCTAAAAGTGGAGGTATACGAGGATGAACAGTAGTACTCAGGCACCGGTACTGCAGATTCGCAACATCGGTATGAACGATCTGGAGACAATTACAGCCTTGCTGAGAGGATTTGGCTATCCGACGACCCTTAACGTGATGAAAGAGAGGCTGGAAGCCGTGCAGAATGATCCGGCCCGCTGCACGCTGGTCGCCGAAGTGGACGGTCGAACCGTCGGCATGATTGAACTCCGGCAGGTTCTCTCCTATTGCAAGGAGCAGGAATGCATCGCGGAGCTTACCGCCATTATTGTCGAGGAGTCTCTCAGAAGAAGCGGGCTGGGCAAACGGCTGATAGCCGCCGGAGAAGAATGGGCGCGCAGCCGTCAATGCAAGCAGATCTTCCTCAGCAGCGGCAACCGCGTCGAGCGCGCGCCGGCACATGCTTTTTACCGCCATCTCGGATTCGAGCAGAACGGTTACCGCTTTAGCAAATCGTTGTTATAAATCGTAATGAGATCCCCATCCCGCTTCTAGCAGGGGTGGTTTTTTTTATGACTCGAACGGCAGTCAAGACACTCCAGTGTAAGGCAATTTCGGGGCGTTCGGCTCCAAGGTCTTGACCGCGGTTCAAATGCCCGTTAATGTCATTAATAGAATTAAAGCTTTCATGCCAGAATTTCGCAGTGCGGTACTGTCCAAGAGGATTGAATACTTGGCGGGATTCCGGCGAAGGGCTTGCGAGCGGCACGACAGGAAGGAGAAGACTCTATGTCTTATAAATTGGCGGTAGGAAGCAGCGACGGGGAGTTTGTCGATCAGCATTTTGGAAGAAGCGAGCGTTTCTATATCTATGAGGTCAGCGATGACGGGGAATGGTCGCTGCTGGAAGTCCGCGAGAACGCAACCACGCGCGCCGAGGGCGAGCATCAGACGGGTGAGCTTAGCCAGACCATCGAGCTCTTGAAGGATTGCAGCAAGGTGCTGGTGCTTCAGATCGGGCCGGGAGCCCAGGCGAACCTGAAGCAGCTTGGCATTATGGTCTATTCCAGCAGAGGAACGGTCGAGGATGCGCTGGCGAAGCTGATTGCGTTCGAGAGCAAGCGGAAGAATCGGGCGTTCCTGGGCCGCGAGCAGGCGGAGTAAGCATTCCCGCATTCAGTAAGAAGAAACGGTTGTCCCTTCAAGAGCGGGCGGCCGTTTTTTTGTTCAAATATAAGAATGTATAAGTTTCACGCTTATAAAAGGCCTTATATTTCTACGAGAAACGTACTTGCGTCCTTGGGGGACGCCGTCAGGCGTTTCTTCTTGCAGCGTCTTTCTCCGGGTTTTCGGCTTGGACAATACACAAACCGGGCTTCTCCCCCATATCCTATAGGCAAACGCCTTATGACAGGGGGAGCGGAGCATGATAAAAATCAGCTTGAACGGTATGCGGACAGCGAAGAAGGCAGCGGGGACGACAGCGGAGGTCTGGAAATGGGACGGCAGCGGCTGGAATGAGCGCATTTCCCAGCCCGTACAGGATATAAGAAGCCCGGAAATGGACTATGCGGTTGTCCCGCCCGAGCCCGGCTGGTACCGGATCGATATTCGCGGAGGGGAAGCGGATGTGAGCGAGAGAGAGGAGCTTGCGGGCGAGGACGGCTTGCGGACCATTTCCCTGCATCCGGCGCCGTTCAGGCTTAAGGAAGGGATGCTCTGGGGATATATCCGCGACAACGGAAGAATCGGCATAGAGCCCCGCTTCGATTATGCCGAAGAATTTCAGGAGAATGGTCTGGCCGTCATTTCGAGCAAGGATCGCAGCGGCTTGATCGATACAGCGGGCAAAGAAGTGATTAAGCCCATATACACCTATATCGGCCCCTTTGAAGAAGGGCGCGCGGTCGCGAGCGACAGCAAGGGATATTTTCTGATTGACGAGAAGGGCAAACCGCTGACAGGACGACGGTACGATTATCTGAACGCCTTGCAGGAGGGGCGGGCGCT
>NZ_ASSC01000179.1 GCF_000520735.1 Paenibacillus forsythiae T98 | reverse complement strand
AGCCCAGCCAGCCGGAAGGATAGTTTGCTCCGGCAATGGTAATCCAGAATACGGCGCCAAGGATGGCGAGCATGATCGGGAAGCCCCAGATTCTGGAGGTTGCGATCCGGTCCAGCCTGTGAGTGCTCTTGAGTTTGTCCCGGTCGCGGTAGGCGACCGCTTCCCGGCAGATGCTCGCGGAGACGCCGTAGATGCCGCTTACGATATCGTCCCGAATGCCGCCGCTGGTCAGCTTCCCGGCGGACGCAATCAGGGAATCCAGCGCGCCGCTTCTATTAATGGCAGGCTGTTGCTCCATGGCCGGGCACCTCCTTCCGGATTTGCTCCCGTGTTCCCAGGCTTGCTGCGCGGAGGGAGGCGAGCAGGCTCTCGTCGCCGTCCAGCAGCCGCAGCGCAATCCACCGGGCGGGGTAATCGCCGCCTACCGCTTGCTCTACGAGCGGCAGAAGCTCGGCGATGCCGCGTTCAATTTCCTCGCTGTACGGAATCCTCAGGGGCTCGGCGGCGAATGCGCCGTCCGCGACGCGCTCCACCTGGTTCAGCAGCTCCTTGATTCCGGTCCGGTTTCTGGCGGAAATGGCCGTTACCGGCACCCCCAGCCGGGCCGATATGGCCCCCAGGTCGATGTCGATGCCGAGCCTGCGCGCTTCGTCCATCAGGTTGATGCAGATGACGGCGCGTCCGGTAATTTCCAGCACCTGGAGGGCAAGATTCAGGTTCCTCTCCAGCGAAGTGGCGTCCAGCACGACAAGCGTCACATCCGGCTTCTCAAAAATAATATAATCCCGGGCCGCCTCTTCATCGGCCGAGTTGGAATACAGGGAGTAGGTGCCCGGAAGATCGACGGCCCGGTACTCGCTGCCGTTATGCGTGAACGTTCCCTCGGCGGTAACGACGGTCTTGCCCGCCCAGTTCCCGGTATGCTGCCGCATCCCGGTCAGCAGATTGAACAGGGTGCTTTTTCCCGTATTCGGGTTGCCGGCAAAGGCTACAGTATAAGACTTCATTTCGTTTCCCCTCCAATCGGTTCTCCGTAAATGAGTGAGCTTTCTTCTCTGCGCAGCGCGATCATTGTATTGCTTATCCGGAATGCGGTAGGGTCGCCCAAAGGACTGCGGCGCACCACTTCAACCGTATTGCCGGGGACAAAGCCGAGATCCAGCAGTCTTCTTCTCATTACGCCCTGCACGCTCATGCCGCTGATTTGCAGGAAGCTTCCCTTGGGAGCTTCGGATAACGGTATGCGGGCTTCAGCCATAACGATCACCCTTTCTTTTTGCATATCCATGACTTGTTGAGCTATTCCATGATATTAGTATACGAGAATAAATTTGTCCCATCAACAAAAAAGTTTCCTTAAGGAAACTTAAATTTTATGTAAATACCCTCAAAAGGAAGAAGCGCATTTTTCCTCATGAGGGTACAGGGTTACACCATCGTTTTCTTCAAGCTGTGAATATAACGCGATCTTACAGCGGCGAAATACAGCGTCTGCACCGCCAGGAAAGCGCCGATGGTTATCAGCACCGGAACCGTAATTTCGTAGACCTGAATCTGGTTCAGAACGGGCCGGATTACAACCAGCGTCTGAACCCAGGCCACCAGAATCGGGATGTAAAAGAGAAGGGCGATCTGCCGGGTGGCGGCTCCTGACATTTCGCCGGGGCTTAGTCCGATCTTGGACAGCGCGCGGTACATTCTCTGGTCGGCGGCAAGCTCGGAGTGGAGCCGGAAGTAGAGAAAGCTTGCCGACGAGACGGAGAAGATCAGCGCGATGAATATCCCGATAAAGCTGAGCATTGACGCTCCCTGCTTCGTCGTCATATACAGGTATTCCCTGGCGGTCAGAAAGCCGCCCAAGCCGTGGGCTTGATTGTCGCGCTCTCTGTATATGTCCTCCAGCTCGGTGGAGAGGAGCACCCCACGGCTATCTGCGTCCGGGAGCTGTCCGTCCAGTGCGGGCACCTTGTACAGAAACTTTGTCAATGCCGAGCCTTTGACCGCAAGCTGATTATACATGTCGCCTGATACGAGCAGCAGAGGCAAGTCATATTGTCCGAAGGGCGGAGTCGGCAGATCCAGCGTCTTTGTTACAATAAAGGTCTGGCCCGGATAATCCTCCAGCTTTATGCGGTTATCTTTGGCATAATCTTTAATGCTGAGATCATTCGAATGGATCAGTATAATCTCGCTGCCGGACAGCCCGGCTTCAATTTCCCTTCCCATCTGCGGCGCCAGCTCGTTGTAACGGTCCAGGGGCAGGATATTGAAAGGAACGAACTTGCCATCATTCAGCAGAGTACCTTGCAGCAGCCTGACCTTATTTTCCGTGTACTTCAAGCCTTCGGCCTGAAGACGGTCGCGAATGAGCTGCGTGTCTTTCTCTGCGGCTGCGGCGGACAAGCGGGAAGTAGTGTAGGCGAAGGCAAACGGACTGTTCAGATAAACCTCCCTGTTCGTCTGGCTGATCGAGAGCAGAAAGCTTGAAGCCATGCAGGCGAGCGACGTCACCACGGTCACCAGGAACAGCATGCGGGCATTGTCTTTCAGCTTGTAAGCCATTTCCGAAATCCAGATCAGGTTCGTTCCGCGCCACAGCCGTCTGCGGCTGAGCTTAAGCAGGCGGACCGTCAGCACGGATAACTGGGTGTAGAAAAAATAGGTGCCGGCAATGCCCGTTACCGCCGCGGTCAGCAGCCATTTGGGGTCAAGCGGCTGGCGGATCGCCGAGTAGCCTGCGGCAAGCAGCGCGATGCACAGCACGGACAACGGGAGGGAGGCCTTCGGCTCCTTCTTCGGCTTGCTCGTGCCTTTCAGCAGCTCCAGCACCCGGTTCTTGCGGATAAACAGCAGGGTGAACGCCGAGATGATGATAAACAGCGCGGCGAAGGCCGACGCCGTGACCGCAATCGCTTTGGCCGGCCAATAGAAGGGAAGATCGCCGATGCCGATCATTTTGGTGCTGAGCAAGAGAAACATCTTGGACAGCAGCAGGCCGCCCGCCATGCCCGTCAGGGTGGAGCTTAGACCGATCAGCATATTTTCCATGAAGATGAGCTTGTTGATCTGTCCCGGCCGCGCGCCCAGAATCGTCAGGATGCCGAACTCAAGATTGCGTGATTTCAGAAATGAGCTTATGGAATACAGCACGAAGAAGAAGGCGAAGATGAACACGATGTAAGAGGCGATTTTCATGCCGGCTGCCGAATTCCTCCCCAGCTCAATCGAGGTTACGTCCGGATGGAACATGAATACCGCGTAGGCGAAGAAGACCATGACCATAAAGGCGCTGCTTAGAAAAAAGGCGACATAAGACCGGGCGTTCCGGCGGATGTTGTTAAACGCGAACTGAGGAAAGCTCATGGCTGTTCCCTCCCCAGAACGACAGCGTGTCGATGATTTTTTGGAAAAAAGCCTGCCGGCTCTCGCCCCGGCGAATCTCGGCCGCGAGCTTGCCGTCTTTAATGAAGATAATCCGGCCGCAGTAGCTGGCGGCCAGCGGATCATGCGTGACCAGCATCAGCGTAGCGCCCGTGCTGCGGTTGATATTCTCCAGCGATTCCATCACGAGCCGCGAGGAATTGGAGTCCAGAGAACCTGTCGGCTCGTCGGCCAGAATCAGGGAGGGGGAGGTGATGATCGCCCGCGCAATCGCCGTCCGCTGGCGCTGCCCGCCGGAGATTTCGTAGATTCGCTTGTCCAGAATATCCGTAATTCCAAGGCGGTCGGCCGCCTGCTCCAGCAGCGTCTTCATCTCGGAGAGCCTGCGCTTGTCCAGTGTCAGCGGAAGCACGATATTCTCGCCGACGGTGAGCGTTTCGAGCAGATTGAAGTCCTGAAACACGAAGCCGAGCTGTCTGCGGCGGAACAGGGACAGCTCCTTTTTGTTCATGAGAAAAGGGTTGCTGCCGTTGATCTTCACTTCGCCCGAGCTGGGCCTGTCGATGGTGGAGACCATGTTGAGCAGTGTCGTCTTGCCGCTGCCCGAGGGACCCATGATGCCGACGAATTCTCCGCTCTCCATGCCGAGATGGATATCGGTAAGGGCATGGGTGCTGATTTTGCCCGGATAGACTTTGCTGAGGGCGGTTACTTCCAATACATTCACGTGAGACCTTCCTTTCACGGGGGCCGATTGCTCGATGCCCGCAAGAGTATTCTGTTACACTCTCACTGTACCGTACATCGCCTGAAGGCTGCCATGGATTTACCTTACGGTTTCCTTACAGCCCGCTTAAGGTTATGTTCGCATCCGCAGGGATGCCCGAATCGAACAATAGCCTGACCGTCGTGCCGTCTCCGGGCTGTGAGGACAGCTCTACCCGGTGTCCGAGCCGTCCGCAAATTTCCCTTACGAGATACAGGCCCATGCCGGTTGACTCGCGGTACTGCCGCCCGCGCTCGCCCGTGAAATAAGGGTTGAATACCCGTTTCAGATCCTCGGGGGCAATTCCGATGCCTTCGTCCCGGATTTCCAGAATGACCTCGCGGCCCCGCTGGAAGGCGGCGGCGCTGACGGTCTTCCCGGAGCCGTCCGAATAATTCACGGCGTTGGTCAGAATCTGGGCCAGCATAAACCGCAGCCATTTGGCGTCGGTATACACCTTAAGCTCCCCGTCAATCCGGATATCGGCCTTCACGCCCCGGCGAATGAAGAGCCGCCGGTTCTCGGCCACCGTCTCGCTGACCGCCTTTCGCAAGGGCACCGCCATGATGCTGAAATCATCCTCGAACCGGTCCAGCCGGGAAGCATACAGCACCATCTCCAGCCCTTTGCGCAGCCGGTCGACTTCTTCCCGGATGCTGTCCGCCGCCGCATCGTCCAATTCCTCGGCAGTCAACTGAATAATGGACAGGGGCGTCTTCATTTGATGGACCCAGCGGTTCATGAATGTGATATGGCTGTCCACGCGCCGGGACTCTTCGCCAAGCCGCTCGCGGTAATGGCGGCTGTAGGCCTCCAGCAATCTATGGGCAGCTTCCGCAAGCGGAGCGTCGCCGAGCGGCTCAAGGGCGCTGTCCAGGGAGGCTTCCGGATCGTCAAGCTTTAGGTATAGTCTTCGGTGACGCAGGTAGCGGAATCCGAGATAAACGGCGAGCACCGCCGCGCTGAGCGCCGAGCCGTACAGCACAATGGACAGAGGGCGCCCTTCGCCGGTGAGCCAGTAGAGAAGCGGCACGAGCAGCATCTGGACCGCATAGAACAGCAGCAGCGGAAACTGCACCTTAAGGAACAGCTTCATGGCGCTTCGGGGATGTTTAGCCGATACCCCGCTCCCCGCACCGTTTCCACGGCATCGTCCATCTCCAGATCCTTGAGCTTTTTGCGCACTCTCGTTATGTAGACGTTCAGTGTGTTGTCATCAATAAAATGCTGGTCCTCCCACATCAGGTCCAGCAGCCGCTCGCGGCTGACCACGCGGCCTTCCTTCAGCATCAGGGCTTCCAGCAGGGCGGATTCCTTCTGGGTCAGCTCCGCCGTCCGCTCTCCATGCTGAATGGCGAAACGTTCGGGATAGAGGGTCAGCGAGCCTGAGCGAACGGTCCGTTCTTCCGGACGATGCGCATACGAACCGTAGACCCGGCGGAGCTGGCTGCGGATCTTGGCCAGAACGACCTCATAATGAAACGGCTTCGTGATGTAGTCGTCCGCTCCGTTGTCCAGCGCCATTACCTGATCCATGCCGCTGTCCCTGGCGGAGATGAACAGAATCGGGCAGAGCGACCGGCTGCGGATCTGGCGGCACCAATAATATCCGTCGAATTTCGGGAGATTGACATCCAGCAGCACGAGATCCGCTCCGCTGTCCAGAAAGGCATCCAGCACGGCGCCGAAGTCCTCCGCGACAACCGTGCGGAAGCCGTATTTTACGAGGTAGGCTTCCAGGAGTCCGGCAAGCTTGGCGTCATCCTCTACGATCAAAATAGTGTCCATGGCATTCTCCTTCACAGGTCTGATGGCGGTGTGTACCGCTCCTATCATATCTCATCGACCTGGAGGAATGAAGCCCTTGCGCCCGCGCAGCAGCACGGCGAGCGCGAGGATCAGCGGGATGACCACCTGGAATATGACGTCGACCTTCAGGGAAGGCCCGAGGCCGATGCTGATATGCTGCGTATAATTTCTCTCGATGAAAGACGTTCCATAGATAACCGCTCCAACAGCCATCGCCCATATCTTTTCGGATTTGTTCGTCAGAATGGAAGCGATTCTCACCGAGCAAAAGAAGAAGATGAGCATTTTGATCATGATCCCGATAAAGATCATAATAGCGGCCAGAATATCAAGCCGTTCAATAAACTTCAAGCGGGACAGCGTTCTGACCGCTTCAAGCAGCGGGAGGACCGAGCAGTGGGACAGGTTTGGGCCAAGGACGGAAATCGTCAGCATGACCATGAATATCAGAAACAGACTGACCCCGATGTAAGCTCCGATTGTATATTTAGAAGGAACGCCGGTCTGCTCCCAAAGCGACCACAGCAGCAGAAATACAATCATTTGACCGAACGGAAAGGACACGATATCGGGCAGCGCCGCATTCAACAGGGGACGAAGCCCGTTCTCCGCCACAGGCATCAGCCGTCTGAAGTCGGCGCTTTTCATCAGAAGAAACAATCCGATCAGTATGAAGTAACAGAGCATCAACCCCGGAAGCAGGATCTCCGGTAGCCGAAAGATGATCTCCGCTCCCTTCCAGATGGCATACCCCCCAATGATCAGAAACACCAGCATCGTAATAGACATGGGAGACGACTGGAGCAGAGTGATCGCGGTCAGCTCGCCCAAATCGCGTACGTTCCGCATGGCCTGATAGGCAAAATAGCCGCAGTAGAAGATAGCGGTCAAGCTGCCGGCGATTCGTCCAAAGCCGAAACGGAGCATGCCGGTCCATTCCATTTCCGGCAGACGCCGCTGAAGCCACAGATAGAGGAGCAGGAGGAGGAACCCGGCCACAGCGCCTATGCTCATGGCCAGCCAGGCGTCTTGTCTGACCTTGCCTCCGATCAGAAACATCGGGGTGCTTCCAATTTCAAACAATATGACCATAAACGTCATTTGCAGGCCCGTGATTTTCTTTGTTGACTGTGACAAGGATCTAACCTCCTAACCATCTGATAATCGCTGCGCCGACAGGCTGGAAATAGGCAATGTAAAGGGAAGAGATGCTGAGATGCGGGATCATGGCTATGCCCGAAATATTAACGTAAGCGGCCCAACCGAGTATGCAGCCGAACAGCAGCCGCCCTGGTCCGCTTCCTTTCCCCCGCAGCCGCCTTAGTCCCCAGAGGAACACGGCGACATAGAATGCAACGACCGCGGCTGTGCTCATGGCCCCCGACCTCATTTCTTATCCAATGAATTATAGGAGTTGCTGTTAAGGCCGATCCGGGTGATCTTCACTTTGGCATGCGGCCGGATTTCAATGTTTTGAAATACGGTATCCCAGCTATGCTCCCGCTCGATCCGCTTCCAGCGCTGCGGGTAATGGCGATGGATGGCAACGGCAAAGCCGGTCACATCGGCATTCAGTTTTTGGACCGAGCCCCAGGAGGTTTGGACGATTTCCAGAATATTATGCGCAATGGAGTTCTCCAGCTTGCGGACGGTTGAATCCTCTTCCAGCTTCAGATTGCTGCCAAGTTCAGTCAGTGTGCCGCTTGCTTCAATATCGATATCCATGACAAAATGATCCTTCTCCCAGACCGGACGGACGGCGGTAGACGAATGCAGTAGTGTAAACGAGGCGTCGTCCTTGTCGCCCTTCTCGGGTATGGAGGGGAAAGAGATATTCGCCTTCTGGATCTTGTCTGTCATGAAGGACAATCCGTATGCTTCATGCTGGGACAGCCATCCGACGAAACGGTCTCCCTTCAGCACGGCCAATCTTCCGAATTTGATCCGGGAGGGAAGATCCGTCTGGGCGATGTCATCCGTCCGGTCCATGACTTTACCTCCGGACAGCATAATTTCCGGAACTGCCGCACTGGCCGATTCGGAGGTTAGCTGCATGGCCAGCTCGAACATCTGTATCCCGGGGTAATAGGAGGTCAACCTGGCCTCCTGTTCGATCATGAGCTGAATGCCGGCGCCCTGATTTTTGGTGAGCTGCATCAATTGGCTGAGTATGCGGCCCGCCTCTCCTTTGGCAATGAATACGTACACCGTTTCCCGGGCATCGGGCTTGCGCAGGAAGAGGTCGATCAGTTGGCTGATTCCTCTTTTTGCCAACGATTCCCCAATGACGGTGATCCGGGAATGGGAGAAGAACAGCTGGCGCGTGCTGGTCAGATTGGTGCGTTCGACAGCCTGCATAATCGTAGATCCCGTTACCGCATAGGTCAAAAAGGGAGGCGAGCTGGAGCTGCCTCCGCCGCTGCCTCCCGTATTGTTCGAGCCGGATGAGGGGTTGATCACCTGATAGGTGGCGAGCCACTGATTGTCTTTCCAGTCGTAAGCGGAACCCGATACGATGCCAAGCTCGTTCAGCTCTCTGTCATCCCAGCAGCCGCCGGTCAGGAGCGACAGGAGGGAGACGGCCAGCAGGAAGCCCCGCGCCATTTTGTGACGCCGGTTCCCGCTTGTGAATGTGTTCTCGCTCATGTCTTGTACTCCTTTCTTTGGGCATCCGGTCGTTTTATCCGCATCCATAGTAGAACTCCCAGCGGCAGCAGCACATTCAGGAGCACAAAAGTCAAGATTCGCCCTTGCTCGTTATAGAGGCTGAACTTCTTCGGATTCTCCCACGTATACAGACATTCCGTGAGGGCAACCAGTAAAAGCGCAGCAGCGTAAGGCTCATCGTTTTGAATACGGAAGGTCTGCTTTAAGCATTGCAGAGCGGCGAACGTAATAATCGCGAGCTTTAAGTAGACGCACATTATCCAGTATGAGATGAACAGAATATCCGCATTCTCAAGATACCGGCCGAGCTGAATCGTGCCGATGGTGGCGAATATCGGGTATGTAATATTTTTCAGAGCCTGGGGGCCCAGCACCACCAATGTCATCAATAGATCGAGAGACACAATGACCGCTACGAGGCCGACACCGGCCACGCCTATAGATGCCGCTTTGTTCGGAGACTTTAAATAAGGGGCAATAAAGAACAGGATCGCGACCTCCGACATCCATCCGACCGGAGACAGAGAGGCGAGCGTCAGGGCAGCCGCGGAATGATCCAGCAGCGGCAGCAGCCGGTGCAGATTGATATTCTTCGATAAACCCGCGATATACAGCGGCAGGATTAACAGGAGAAGGAGGCTCACCATGCTGTTAATCTGCGAAATGGGTTTGATGCCCCGGCCGGTCATATAGAGAATGACGAGCATCGCGACCACGGCCATTACAACCGTAGGGGTGTAGAGCAGCACGTTATCCTTGATAAAGTTGATATACTGCCGCAAAATACTCGCCATCAGGTCCAAATAATACTGCAGCAGCAGAATGCCGATAACGGTGGCGAAGACGGGCGAAATCTCGCGGCTCACCCACTCCAGAAAAGGTCTGCCGTTACTGATTTTGACAACAGTTCCGACAAGCCAGGCAATGCCCATCCCGGCTACTCCCGACAGAAGCAGCGCAATCAACGAGTCCTGTTCGGTGTATTTCCCGATAATGACAGGCAGCGCCAGGATCGCCGTAGGGAAAATGGTGCTGAAGATAAGCAGGACTGCCTCAAGATTGCCGATTTTTCCCTTCAAGGTTTCTCCCTCCCCCGCCCTTCAGATTGGCTGCCGCTGCCGGATCTTGGCGGCTCTGCCGGAGGCAGGTTCTGTCTGGCCGCTTCCCGCCCTACGTATGTGTCCGGGCGCATCTTCATGTTCCGCAGCGGCGCCCGGATAAAAATATCCTTCAAATAGCCCGGATTCATCGGGGCAACAGGAGATAAATACGGAACCCCGAACGACTGGAGGCCGGCAAGATGGATAAGGAGCACCATCAAAAAGGACATGATGCCGAACAGGCCCATGACCCCGGCGATCAGCATCATCAGGAAGCGGATAAGCCGGATGGAGTTGGAGATC
>NZ_ASSC01000178.1 GCF_000520735.1 Paenibacillus forsythiae T98 | reverse complement strand
TCCCCCACTTTCTCATATTATGCAGGTATTTATAATATATTTTCTGATTTGTATTGTTTTGTATATTATAGTAATGATACATAACTTTGGTCAAATTCCCAAACACTTAAGAATATTAAAACGGCATGCCGCTCGTACAGCCAATGGGCCATAGACGACATACCGTAAGATGATTGGCGGGCTTTTCACCGTCATTGTGGGAGGTTCGAGAATCCCCAGAGCTTCAGCATGTTGGCTACGGACCTTTTTCCTTCTTTCAACTTCCGCTTTTTCATCGGCTCTCCCCGTTTCTTCTTCCCTTTGCATCCAGGAATCAGGTAAATTAAGTAGAGAAACTATAACCCAAAGAGGGCCAATAACATGAACCGTATAGAAATTGTTTATCAGGATTATGCCAATGAGCGAAATTTGAACCAGGCGGAAAGCGATATTTTGCATTTTCTAATCGATAAAAAGTTTGACGGGCAGCATTTGAGCATACGCAGCGCCGCCAATGACCTCTTCGTGTCCACAACCACGATTATCCGGCTGTGCAAAAAGCTCGGGTTCAGCGGATACAGCGAATTTGTGTACAACCTGAACTTAAAAGTGTCGAAAATGCTGGCCGGAAACGTCCAGTCTGTCGAGGATATTCACCAATCTTTAGCCGAATCCATCTTAACATTCAGAAGGAATTTCGACCAAACCTTTGACTCCCTTAATCAATCCGCGATCCTGCGTTTTCTGGATGAAATCAAGACGCATAAAATGATTTATTTCTATGGCGCAGGCTTCTCCACATTATTCTCCAATTACCTCGCCAAGAAGCTGGAGCTGTTCGGCTATTATGTTTCCAATACTACAACCAATGACAGCAGAGGGATCTTTCTGAACAATATTCAGAAATACAAATTACTCATTGTCTTCTCCCGTTCCGGCAATACCGGCAAGGTCATGGAGAAGGTGAAGCTCGCCAAGGAGAGCGGACTTACGACCATCCTCTTCACCGGCAACGGCGGCAGCTCCACCGCTCAAATCGCCGATATCGTCTTTACGGTGCTCGATCCGACCATTGAATCCCAGAATGAGTTCGAGGTGACCTCCTACGAATCCAACATGTTTATGCTCATTGATCTCATCCTGCTGCTGGCCATGAAGAAGGGCATTATCCGGAAGGTTTAGGCGGTATGCGAGAGGCGCGGAATGTAACATGTTACTTGATCGGAACACAAGATACGCAATGCCTGTAACCCCTTTCACAAAATGAAAAACAGCGCTATACTCAGACCATCAAATATTTGATAGCAACTAAAGAGGCATCGAAAGGAAGGGTTCTATGTGAGAAAAGCTTTGGTCAATCATCTTCAGCTATTCGGCAAGTCCCTGTTTGCACCGATTCTGTTATTGCCGATTATCGGCCTGTTCATTGCCTTCGGCAATGTGTTCGGCAATGGCAACCTGGCGCAATATGTTTCCTTCCTGGATTTCCCGCTAATCCAGAATACAGGAAAGTTCATCTCATCCTCCGCCGTATCCATCCTGCAGAATCTGGCCCTGGTCTTTGCGGTGGGGATTCCGATCGGCCTGGCCAAAAAGGACAAAGGCTACGCCGCGCTGACCGGCTTGGTGACCTTCGTTATCTTCATCAACGCCATGCATCAGATTCTGGAGTTAACGAATCGGCTGGTGCCGGCAGAAGCCATGAGATCCGCCGGGCAGGCCATAGTGCTGAATGTGCAGGTGCTGGAAATGGGCGTATTTTCGGGCCTGTTCATCGGGGCGCTGGTGGGTGTGCTGCACAACAAATTTTGCAACACAGAATTCAAGGGCGTTCTGTCGATCTACTCCGGACACCGCTTTGTTGCCATCCTGGCCATTCCAAGCGCCATGATTCTCGGAGCGTTGGCCGCACAATTTTGGCCGTATGCCCAAACGGGCATTACCGCTTTAGCCAACGGCATTCGGGGCATGGGCGTGTTCGGCTTCCTGGTATACGGTTTTCTTGAACGGATTCTGGTTCCGACAGGGCTTCACCATCTCGTATATACACCATTCTTATATACGGAGCTGGGCGGTATTGCTCATATCGGAAGTGAAACCGTTTACGGAGCGAGAAATATTTATTTTGCCGAGATGGCCGATCCAACCGTTTCCGTTCTGAGCAGTACCGTAAACTGGGATGCCCGGGGACTCAGCAAGATGTTCGGTTTGATAGGAGCGGCGCTTGCGATGTACGTCACTGCAAATAAAGACAAGAAATCTATAGCCAAAGCCATTCTTCTCCCGGCAGCCGTGACCTCCTTTCTGCTCGGAGTGACGGAGCCGCTCGAATTCGCCTTCTTGTTTACAGCTCCAATTCTGTTTGTGATCCACGCCGTTCTGACAGGAATAGGGATGATGCTATTGAGCGTATTCCATGTTCATGCCATCGGCGCGAACGGAATTATTGATTTCCTGCTGTATAACCTGCCGCTGGGAACGACCAAATCGAATTGGCCGATGTTTATCCTGACCGGGCTTATGATGACAACGATCTACTTCCTTGTATTCCGCTTCCTTATTCTCAAAATGAATCTGAAAACTCCGGGACGTGAAGAAGCGGCAGAAACAGCGGCGGCGCCAAGTCCCGCCAAAGCTCCGGCATCCGGAGGCGCGGGCGGCCAACCTCTTCCATCTCCCGCAGCTTCGGGCAATCCATCAACCCAACCTCTTGGAGCCACTATTATTGCCGCTCTGGGTGGAAGCGGTAACATTGAGAATATTGACAATTGCTACACCCGATTGCGGCTTATTTTGAAAGATCCCGATGTGATAAACGAAGGCGTACTTAAAGAAACCGGCTCCAAAGGTATCATCAAATCGGGAAACAATGTGCAGGTTGTTTACGGTCTTCATGTCAAAACGGTTCGTGACCAAGTCGATCAACAATTAGGAGGAATATAATATGACAACTTATAAATTGGCGGTAGCAGGCGGCGGCAGCACGTATACACCGGGGATTATCAGAAGCTTGATGGATCGTCTGGAAGATTTGCCGTTATCGGAAATCCGCTTCTATGATATTGACGGGGAAAGACAATCCAAAGTGGTCGTTGCCGCCAAAGCGGTGATTGCCGAGTATACAGACACCATTCAAGTTGTGGAAACGACCGATCCCAAGACCGCGTTTGAGGATGTGGATTTCGTCTTTGCCCAAATGCGGGTTGGAAAATACGCTATGCGGGAGCTGGACGAGAAAATTCCGCTTTCCCACAATGTTGTCGGCCAGGAAACCTGCGGCCCCGGCGGACTCGCCTACGGGCTAAGAACCATTTTCCCCATGGTTGAACTCGTCGATTATGTAGACCAATATGCGAAGAAAAACGCCTGGATCGTAAACTACTCCAATCCGGCCTCCATTGTGGCGGAAGGCGTCCGCAAGCTAAGACCAAACGCCAGAATCCTTAACATTTGCGATATGCCCGTTGCCACGATGCGTAATATGGCTGCTATTCTGGGGGTTAATCGCGAGGATCTGGTCGTCGATTACTTCGGATTAAATCATTTTGGCTGGTTCACCAAAGTGGAAGTGAACGGTGTTGACCGTCTTTCGGAGCTGCGTGAGCATGTCTACCAGCACGGTCTGCTGACCGAGGATGTCTCCAAAATCGATTATCGCCATGCCGATTCGTCCTGGATCAAGACCTTTAAAAATATCAAGCTCATTATGGATCATTTCCCGGAGTATCTGCCTAATCCTTACCTGCAATATTACTTGTTCCCGGATTACATCGTAGAAACGTCGAATAAAGAGTACACACGCGCCAATGAGGTCATGGACGGCCGGGAGAAAACCCTGTTTGAAACGGTAAGGAAATATGAAGAAACCGGCATTCTCGAAGATGCCTTTGCCGTCGGCGTTCATGGCACGTTTATTGTGGATGTCACGATCTCCCTTGCTCAAAACCTGGGAAGAAGATATCTGGTCATGCTTGAGAACAACGGAACGATCCCCAACCTGCCGGCAGACGCCATGATTGAGGTTCCAGCGCTCATTACGAGCAACGGTCCGATTCCCGAGTATGTGGGAGAAATCCCGTACTTCTACAAAGCGATGATCGACCAGCAGTTAGCTTCGGAAAAAATTCTAGTCGAGGCGATTACGGAAGGCTCATATATCAAGGCCCTGCAAGCCTTCACGTTAAATAAAACGATCCCTTCCGCCAAGGTCGCCAAGGCTGTGCTCGATGATCTGATCGAAGCCAATAAGGAGTATTGGCCGACGCTTGCGCAGGAGTATAAAGAAGGCGTGCTCGTATAGACGCCCCATGCGACTTACAAGAGCGTTTTTAACCTATATATCTGGCTGAGTTGCATCACTTCAAAGCCGGAACTGCGCCAGCGTTTACGCTGGCGTTTCTTTTCATCCAATTTACCAGCCGCATACCGCTTCAGTTGTCCAGCTTCTTTTCTATGCCCCCCTGCAAGGTTGGGGAGAAACCACTTTTGTCAAACACATCTTGACAAATAATGATTTTGCGGAACCTTGATCGGCTATATCATTTTTAACAAAGGTGTAGAACGATTAGGAGGCAGTAAAGCAAGCATGTATTTAAACTTAACCCCTATTGTAGCTATATTACTTGCAGTTATTGCATATGGCAGCCCAATTACATGGATACAAATCGCGGGTATGGCAATGGTGCTGATAGGTGTCTTTGTTGCTTCTACCAAAACCAGTAGCCGTAAACCATCTCTGAGGAAAAATTAATAAAAGCCATCTCTATGGAATTCAACTTCCCAAGAGGTGGCTTTTCTATAAAATGCAGGTCGTGAATCATTTGTTTTAGTCGTACTTTCAGGGCATTACTGGATGGGTGCGTTATATCATGTCCTTATGTTCAATTTCCCAATGCTTCTTAATGAGCTGCTCCAGCTTCTGCTTGTCTTTATTCTTAAAACACTTGATGATTTCTTTATGCTCCTCATTGAGCTGTGCCGATACGGCAAACAGACGGTCCTCATCATCGCTTGAATAAACCTGTCTCACGAAGCTGTTCTGCAGCATTTCCAAGGTGTCGACCAATGTAGCATTATTGCATTTGTTAATGTAGACATTATGGAATTTCTTTTGGTACTTCTGATAGTCGGAATAATTTTTCTCTGCAATGGACAGGTCAATAATCTTCGTAAAGTCTTCCATCTGCTCTATATCGTCTTCCGTCATTTGCTCTAAAGCAAGCGTAGCCGCCAAGGCATCCAGCACACCGACAATCTGGAATACATCCAGCTTCTTCTTGGTGTCCAGATCCTTCACGATAAATCCCCTGCGGGGCAAATATTCAAGAAGATTATCTGAAGCAAGCTGAATCAAGGCTTCTCTGACAGGGGTGCGGCTGACTTCCAGCTTCTTGCTTAGCGCGACTTCATTAATTTTATGGTTCGGAAGCAGGGTCCCGTTTTGGATTTCGGTTGCAATATGGTCATAGACATGATCTTTCAAGGATTGATATCTCTTGGTCATAGCCAGCCCCCTAACATACGGTTATATATTCATTATACAATATATAATATATGTGGCAGGAATGCCATGGCTGTCTCCGGTTCCGGCCGTCATCCCAAAGCCTTCGCTTGCACCTTAAGCTCCCTGCTTTCCCGTCTTTTATTGGATAAATAGACGCCCAGAAAGACAAGCAGCCCTCCAACCACCTGGATGAATGGAATGGATTGTCCCAGAAATGCGCTGATGATGGCCGTAAACACGGTAATTAAATTGAGATAGATGCCGGCGCGGCTGGCTCCGATCTTGCTAATGGCTATATTCCAGAACACAAAGGAACCTACGGACGGCAAAATACCGATGTAGAGTATCCCGATGATGGCAGGCTTACCGTGCGGAAGATGAATCCCATAGAACAGCATAAACGGGAGCAACAAGAGGATGCCGAGCAACACGGACGCCGCCGTTGCCGCAATAGGCGGAATCCCCTTCATTTTTCGTCCCAAGATGGAGTAAAGGGTCCAATTCAGGATGACAAACAGCATGATCAGGTCCCCTTGATTATAGTCGATGCTAAGGATTTGCTGCAGGTTTCCTTTGGTTAAAATGATCAGTACGCCAAGCAGTGAGATAAACAGTCCCGCCACATTGACCAGATTGAGCTTCTCCTTCAAAAAAACGACCGAGAACAGTACAATCAATGCCGGGTTTAAGGAATTAATCATCGCGGCTTCCAAAGAAGAGGTGTACTTCAGAGCCGTATACAGGAAGAAGTTATACCCTATAATTCCAAACGCCGCCATGAGCAACAGATATCTCCACTGCCCCCACACCTTTCTCCAATCCGGACGCTCAATGAGCTGGGCAATCGGGAACAGCAGCACAACGGCGATGATCCACCGGGTAAATGTAATTTGCAGCGGGTCCATCTCGGCAACCACATACTTGCCAAATACGTAGTGCCCTCCCCAAAATAAATTCGCTGTAACGAGAAATAAAATTACCCAATATTTTTTCATTTCGGAATGTTCCCCTCTCAGATCAGGTTCAAGACGCTGTCAAATTCGGCAATCAAATCGTCGATATGCTCAAGACCTGCCGAAATTCGAATGAAGCTTGCGGCAATGCCCGCTTCCTCCAGCTCTTTGACATTTAAGTTGCGGTGGGAGGTTATAGCCGGTGAGCAGACGGTGGTCTTGACACCCGCCAGGCTGGGCACAAGCTTAATTCCGTCCAAATTATCAATGAAGGTGCGGTAGCTGTCCTCTGCTCCCTTTAAATCAATGGTTAACATACCGCCAAATAATTGATGGTTGAACAGCGAACTCGCCAGGCCGAAGTAAGGAGAAGATTCCAGTCCCGGATAGAATACCTTGTTAATGTTAGGATGGCTCTTGAAAAAGGCGGCCAATTTCAGAGCGTTGCCGGAATGCTCTTTCATGCGCAGCTCCAATGTCTTTAAGCTCCGAATCAGAATCCAGGCATCAAACGGACTCATGCAGCCTCCGTAAAGCGTACCCACCTTGTCTATGGCCCGGATGGTCTCTTGATCGGATACGACGATGCCCCCTGTCACATCCCCATGTCCGCAAAGATACTTGGTTGCGCTGTAGACCACAATATCGGCTCCATGGCCCAGCGGCTGGCATACGACCGGCGTGGCGAAAGTATTATCTACCACCAATTTGGCCCCGTGCGCATGAGCGGCTTCCGCCAGTCCTCGAAGATCATTTACGGCCATTAACGGATTGGAGATCGTCTCCGTGTACACAAGCCGGGTCCTCGGCGTAAAATACTGATCCAGGTCCTCGCTGCCGAAATCGGCAAAGGTCACATCAATATGAAACTTGCTTAATTGATATTTGAGGAACTCGTAGGTCTCCCCATATAAAGCATGAGAGGCCAGGACATGATCGCCCGCTTCAAGATGCGTGATCAGAGTTGAAGTAATGGCGGCCATTCCCGACGAGAACACGAGCGCATCCTCCCCGCCGTCAATGGTGCGCATGACTTCTTTTAGCGCCTCGTGAACGGGATTTGTCATCCGGGAGTAAATAAAGCCCTCCGCCTCGCCTTCGTATACCCGATTCAGACTATCGACGTCCTCAAAGGCAAATACCGAGCTTAAAGTAAGCGGAATCGTCTCCGGAATGGATAAGGAGCTGGGATTGTGATTTCCTAATCGGGTTAGCAAGGTATTAAAGTTCTGGTTCATGCAAGTCGCCTCCGGGCATCTATGGATTTAAATTGTATATTGTATATTGTATTTTTTAAATCTAACACTCTAACGAGCAATTTGCAAACCTATTTTCAAAGCGCAGACTTAAATTATATGTTATAAAAGATAACGCATCGCTCGCAAAATCCAGTAAAACCCCTGCTATTACAGCCTGTTTGTTAGATTTTCTGACAAATCTGTTGTGTAATCCATAGAGAAGTGCTATATTTTTAAAAAATACAATATACAATATTAAGTGTATTGTATTTTATGCTCAGCTAAAAGAGGAGGCAATAGAATGTCAGAGACGAAGAATATAACGGACAATCAATTGAAACGCACGATGAAAAGCAGGCATTTGTTTATGATTTCACTTGGCGGCGTAATTGGTACGGGGCTTTTTCTAAGCTCAGGCTATACCATCAATCAGGCCGGACCGGTAGGTACGCTTCTCGCTTACCTCATCGGCTCTGTCATCGTTTACCTGGTGATGCTCTGCCTGGGGGAACTGGTGGTTAAGATGCCGGTGACCGGGTCCTTTCATACGTACGCCACCCGGTTTATTGGTCCGGGGACGGGGTTCACGATGGCATGGCTATATTGGCTGACGTGGACCGTGGCGCTCGGTTCCGAATTTACAGCAGCCGGCTTAATTATGGAAGGCTGGTTTCCCTCCATCTCTGTATGGGAATGGAGCGCATTCTTTGTTGTATTGCTGTTTGCTCTTAATGCCTTTTCCGTCCGGTTTTTTGCAGAAACGGAATTTTGGTTCTCCAGCATCAAAGTCATCGCGATTATCCTGTTTATCCTTATCGGAGGATTGGCTGTATTCGGGATCATTCCGATGTCCGGAACCAGCGAAGCTCCCTTGTTCACAAACTTTGTCAAAGACGGGCTGTTCCCGAACGGTTTCGGCGCCGTATTCCTGACGATGCTGGCGGTTAACTTCGCCTTTTCAGGCACAGAACTGATCGGGGTCGCTTCCGGCGAAACGGCAGAGCCCGAAAAGGTCATTCCCAGAGCCATTCATACCACCCTCATACGGCTTATTATCTTTTTCATTGGCAGTATTACGGTGATCTCGGCGTTAATTCCTTGGAAGGAAGCCGGAGTCGATCAAAGTCCCTTCGTTCTGGTGTTTAATAGCATAGGGATCCCTTATGCCGGAACGATTATGAATTTTGTTGTCTTAACGGCTATTCTCTCCTGCGCAAATTCCGGTTTATATGCTGCAACACGTATGCTCTGGTCCTTATCCAATGAAAAAATGATTTCGGGCGTATTTGGGAAAGTAAACAAAAAGGGCGTCCCTTTGCCCGCTCTGATTCTTACCACCTTAGGCGGCGTTCTTTCTCTAATCTCCAGCGTCATTCCCGCTCAAAAAGTCTATATTATCCTGGTTTCCATTTCGGGTCTGGCCGTAGTTATTGTATGGATGGGCATCGCCGCTTCCCAATTTATGTTCCGCCGGGCTTACCTGAAAGCGGGAAATGACGTGAACGATTTAAAATTCAAAACACCTCTGTATCCGATTGTCCCTATTGCGGCATTCCTTCTGTGCTTCCTGTCTTGTGTATTGATCGTATTTGATCCGGCGCAAAGAGCGGCATTATTCTATACCATCCCCTTCGTTGCCTTATGCTATATTTGCTATTACGCCAAACAAAGCCTTCAGAAAAAGAAAATCGGCAGCCAGGAAGAAGCTAAAGAAGTTAAAGAAGTTCGAGTGTAGTCCCGATAACCGACCTGATGCCGGAGACTTGCGAACCTTAAGGCCCTTTATTTAAATCTGGGGCCTCAAGGTTCTTCTTGTTGTTGACCAGTCAATCCTCCTTCAGCCATGACCCGAGGGGCGCAAACATCGTCTCCAGCCCTTTACTCGGATTGGGCAGATAGACGTGAAACGAAACAAGAATGCTTAGCGTCAGCCCGACCAGAATCAGCGCGAAATACACGATCAGATCCTTTTTCTGTCTCTTCTTTATCAGGTGGGGAGCATCCCAGCCGGCCAGCAGGATAAACAGGGTAATAATCGCCATGATCTTCATGCTTAATCGGACTCCTCTTCCTCCAGGATGATCGACTTGTTCGTCAGGCCGGTGCGGACCACTTTCGCGTGAGGCTTGATGTCCACTTCCAGCTTGGAGAATTCATCATCCCATCTTTCTTTGTACTGCCGGTTCCACGCCTTCGGGTAGGCTCGATATACAGCGGCGCCTAATCCGAAGATGTCCGAATTGTATATTTTTTGCGCCTTGTAGAGCGTCGTTTGGATTCTTCTCCTAATCTCTTGCTCCAATTCCTGTTCGATATATCGGATAACCTCCGGGTTGCTGACATCAAGTTGGGAGCTATTCTCATATAAAGTGTTCTCCATATCAATTTCCACATTTATTTTGAGCTTGCCATTTCGTAGAGCCGGCTTGATCTGCGTCGTCGCCCTGACCGCCGTCGCGCTGATCTTTCCTTCCCCTCTGTCCTTCGGGATATCCACCGTCACAATGCTGGTCTTCAGTTCATTGCGCAGCCACAGCACGCCGCGCGTCTCGGCATCATCCATCCAGCCGACCAGTTTATCCTTGCGAAAGACAGCCGAGCCTGTAATGGCGGCGTTCATCCCCTGCCCGGAGGACCCCTCCTCACTGTCCACCTCCGACCGTCTTAACGCCACCTGGGCCGCGACCGGCTCGGTCCCGTCTGTAAGCAGCATATAGATAAAGTCCTTCAGGTAGATCTGAAGCCCGATATGACGCTTCTCCTCTTCCCTGATTTCTTCGGCGGAAATCTTCTCCCATTTGGCGTTAAGACTTAGAATATCCGCCGCTTTCCCTTGGCTGAATAGAATAAAACTGCGTAGCCGGGCTTCCCGGTAACGGACAAAAAAGTCAAGCACGGGCGCAACCCCCTCCCGGGCCAGCTTCTCCCCGATCACAATGATCCGGCTATGAGAGAAGAATAATCTGCGGGGCAGCTTCTTCTGCAGCTTGCGGATCGCATCCATGATCGTCTCCCCCTCCTCCGATACGATCACGGTTGGTTTCGTTCCGCCGCCCGCTCCGGTACTCTTACTGGAACCTCCGGCCGGTCCAAGCATCGTCGGAACAGCAATTTGCAGCGTCAACAGATACTTCCCGTCGTCCACCTTGTCAATGGCGG
>NZ_ASSC01000177.1 GCF_000520735.1 Paenibacillus forsythiae T98 | reverse complement strand
GCCGCATCCGCAGGAAGGCCAAGGAAGCGGCGCCGGCTGGACCCCATACTGCGGGGATGCGTACGCCGGAGTCTCGGAATAGGGTTGGAAGTCGGCAGCAGGCATCTCCGCCATATAGCCAGGTGTAACTCCCGGATAGTAAGGGGCCGGGGCGCCCATAGCAGGATATCCTGCATCCGGATAGCAGTATGGCGACGGAATTTCCGGCATATGCGCAATCGGTTGTACCTCACAAGGCGCATAAGAAAGCGGTTGAACAGCCTCATACATCGGATAGACGGGCGGGCAGTCGTAATAATTGGGATTCTCCGTTATTCCCGGATAACCGTA
>NZ_ASSC01000176.1 GCF_000520735.1 Paenibacillus forsythiae T98 | reverse complement strand
CCGATATCGGCCAGTTTCGAGCCGTGCGGAATTTGTTCAAGCAGCAGTCCGAGTCTACGCGATAATTTTACGTTGTTCATGTAGCCACCCACGCAATCCATTTTTTTCGAAAGAGAAACAGCATCGCCAGCTCGGCTGCCATTTTTCCAATGAGCAGAAGGGAGATCCATCCCGGGTAATCATGCCTCAGCAGCAGGCAATCGATTTCAGGCATAAACCATAAAGCCGCGCCGACCGCAAAATAGACTCCGGAAATGCCTCTAACCCTATGATGCAGCAGCCAGCTCAGCCAGATCATCAGCACGCACAGCGGAAGCCAGAGCAGTTGCAGCTCCCACCGGCCCGCCTCCGGACGAAGCCTGCCCGCGAAACCGGCGTACAGGAGACTGAGCGCCCCGTAGCCGCTGAACTGAAGCAGACCGATCCGGAGCTTAAAACCAAGAATGACCCACAGCAGCCCGGATGCTCCCACAAGGATCGGAACCCACACCTGCGGATTCAGACTATGGAGAGAGATCATCCATAAGCCGAAGCCAAGCGTCAGCAAGCTGCCGATACCCGCGAGCGACAGACCGATTGCCGGCATGCGATCCCTCCACAGGCTGGCATATCCGTAACAAACCACAAGTACCGAGAACGCGGTCGCAAGTTGCAAAACCCAGGGAAAAACGCTAAAATAAAAACCAATTAACAAAATCAAGGAAATAATTCCAAAAGAAAACAGCCATATTTTAATATTTCCCTGCTGCAAATTTTGCAGCGTTATCGGATTTTCGCTTTTTACTTTGTCTTCATCTTCGTATAAATGGGTCAGGAAATCGCAGTATTGTTCCGGAAGCAGCTTCGTGCGGCGCCAGTACTGGATTTCTCTCAAAATAATAGCACGCTTGTCCATATTCAACGGCTTATCCCTCTTTTCGGCGAGGCTTTGGTCCCACAATAAAAGAACCTCCTGCCGCATGCAGCAGAAGGTCCGTGAAGAGTGTTATTCCAGAAAATCCTTAAGCCGTTTGCTGCGGCTTGGATGGCGCAGTTTGCGTAAAGCCTTGGCTTCGATTTGGCGAATCCGTTCACGGGTAACGCCAAACACTTTGCCGACTTCCTCCAGCGTTCTCGTCCGGCCGTCGTCAAGCCCGAAGCGCAGACGGAGCACATTCTCTTCACGCTCGGTCAGCGTATCCAGCACATCCTCCAGCTGCTCCTTGAGCAGCTCGTAAGCCGCCGCGTCCGCAGGGGCAAGCGCCTCCTGATCCTCGATAAAATCACCCAGGTGGGAATCATCCTCTTCCCCGATCGGAGTTTCCAAAGATACCGGCTCCTGGGCAATCTTCATGATCTCGCGAACCTTTTCGACGCTAAGCTCCATTTCGGCCGCAATTTCTTCCGGTGAAGGTTCCCGTCCCAGTTCCTGAAGCAGCTGGCGGGATACGCGGATCAGCTTGTTAATCGTTTCCACCATATGAACCGGAATTCGAATTGTACGCGCTTGGTCAGCAATGGCGCGGGTAATGGCCTGCCGAATCCACCAGGTTGCATACGTACTGAATTTGAAGCCCTTGTTGTGGTCAAATTTCTCGACCGCCTTGATCAGACCCATATTGCCTTCCTGAATGAGATCAAGGAACAGCATGCCCCGGCCTACATAACGCTTCGCGATGCTGACCACCAGCCGCAAATTCGCCTCAGCCAAGCGGCGCTTCGCTTCTTCGTCGCCATTCTTGATCCGCATGGCCAATTCAACCTCGTCATCGGCGGACAGAAGCGGGACGCGGCCGATTTCCTTCAGATACATGCGAACCGGGTCGTTAATCTTGATTCCGGGCGGAAGCGACAGATCATCATCGAAGCTGAAATCGTCGCTGTCGCCGTTCTCGTTGTCATCATTCGGACGAAGCGTTACCTCCTCGTCGTTGTCATTGACGACCTCAATCCCCAAATCGCTGAGCTGCTCATAAAATTCATCCATTTGTTCGGGGTCCTGATCAAATGGCGACAGTTTCTCCATGATATCTTTAATATTCAGTGAAGACCTTTTTTTGCCTGACTCAATAAGCTGATCTTTGACCTGGTCAAGCGTGAATTCCGCCTCCAGTTCGGTATGCTGATCGTTCGCCATTATTCGACTCCCTCCTCCCTAGATACATCCTGTCAACGTCTCACTGTCTCTCTAGGGCTATAATCTCACTTGCTATTTGTGCCGCGCGTAAAAAATCACCGGCTTTTTCCGCCTGAATCATTTCTTCCCGTTTCTTCTCCATCATGCGCTGCACGGGATATTTCCGCACCTCGCGGATATAATCATCCAGCACCTGCGTACTCCAGTCCGGCGGCGACTCCATCATGGAAATCGAGGCTGCGATTTTCTCCAGCCGGTCGTCCTGAAGCGAGGACAGAAACCGGCTGATATCCGGCTGCTTCCCCCCTGCATAATAAGCGTATAGATAAGCGGCAATCGCCGCATGATCATCGATGTTGAAATCTTCTCCCAGATGTTCGTTTACATACGCGGCCGCATCGCCATCCTGAAACATCAGGGACAGCAGACTCCGTTCCGCGGCATGGTAAGCCGGTAGCAAGGCTCTTGCCTGAACCTGCCCTTTTTTATGCCTACCATTATTCCACCTTTTGACGTTATTATCCCCTTCGGGCATGTTTTTTTGCATCGAAGCCCTGAGCAAATTGCAATCCTGCTTCAAGCTGTCATAGCTCAGCTCCAGCTCGGAGGCGATTTCCTTCAGGTATACTTCTCTTTCCGTTGAGGAATGCAGGGAAGCAATGACTTGCAGCGCCTCCTTGACATAAGCGATCTTGCCATCTTCCTCTAGGAGTATATGGTTTTTTTTCAGATATATAAGCTTAAATTTTACAGTTGATACCGCGGACTCAATGATCTGTTCCCTGAAGCGGTCTCCCCCATATTGAGACACAAATTCATCGGGGTCCAGTCCGCTTGGCAGCACCGCCACCTTGACGCGAAGTCCGGTCGATTCGAGCATTGAAAGAGCCTTCAGCGCCGCAGCTTGTCCCGCCCGGTCTCCATCATAAGCAATGACGATTTCATCAGCCAGAGCCTTCATCATCGACGCATGATTCTCCGTAAGCGAAGTACCCATGGTCGCCACGCCGTTATGCACACCCGATTCCCAGGCCGAAATGACATCTCCGTATCCTTCAAAAAGAACGATTTGCCGCGTTTTGCGGATGGATGCTTTGGACTGGTGCAGATTGTACAAAATCCGGCTTTTGTTAAACAGCTTGCTCTCCGGAGAGTTCAAATATTTCGGCTGTCCCTCCCCGAGAATTCTTCCGGCAAAAGCCACCACTTTACCGGCCCGGTTCGCAATCGGAAAAATAATCCGCCCGCGAAAACGGTCGATATAACCTTTGCCTTCGCTTCTTGAGGACAGCAGGCCGCCTTTCTCCATTTCGGCAAGGTCGAAATTCCGCCTTTCCAGAAACTGAAGCAGCGTATCCCAACGATCCGGCGCAAATCCGATCTGGAACTGGTCAATCATCTGATCGCTGAATTTCCGGGATCTTAAATAATCCATGGCGGCTCTGCCGTGTTCCGTATTCTTCAGCAAATAATGATAGAGCTTCGCAGACCATTCATACGCCTGTAGCAGCCGGTCAAGCTCCGGGTTGTGCGCGGACTGCATGCTTCCCGCGCCTTCCGGCACCGGAATGTCGCTTTCTTCGGCCATAATCCTGACGGCTTCGGGAAAGGATAACCCTTCGATTTCCATCCTGAATTTGATGGCATTTCCGCCCATGCCGCAGCCGAAACAATGAAACACTCCGCGATCTGGAGTTACGGTGAAGGAAGGGGTGCTTTCCGAATGGAACGGGCAGAGGCCCCACAAATATTTTCCCCGCTTGGTCAGATGGACAACTTTCCCGACGGTATCCACAATATCATGCCGCGCCAGCACACTTTCGATAACTTCCTCGGGAATATTGCCGTGTCCGCTTGCCACTAACAACCACCTTCATCCCTTGACAAATAAATAATATTCGCTACGGCTGAACATTTTCCTGCAATAAATTCAAAAGTTTTGTCAGTTTATGTTGAAAAGTATTCCGATCCTCTGCGGTAAACGGCTTAGGTCCTTTGGAGTAATGGCCTCTGCGGCGCTCTTTCGCCCTCGCGTGCCTGCCTTCAAGCATCATATCCATGTTGGTCTCATCGTATGTCTGTCCCCTGAAAGAAAGGGCATGGCATCCCTTCGCAAGCGCTAGCGCCGCCAGGCCGTAGTCGCCGGTCAATACGATATCCCCGGATTTGATGTGATTGGCAATATAGAGGTCGGCGCTCTGATCGCTGTTGTCCACATGCACGACCATGACGCCTTCACCCCCGCGAAGTTCGTGAGCGTAAGAAGACACCATGACCACCGGCACTCCAAACGCGCGGGCGGTGTCCGCCGTTTCCTTCTTGACCGGACAAGCGTCCGCGTCGACCACAATGGTTGTTTCCCGAGCGTCTGAGCTTCCCATAGTCTGTCACCGTTTCCCGTGTAATATATATACGCGACAATCCCAAGAAATCCTGCCGGTTCTTCCCAATCTTTAAAAAGCGTAAAATACGGAACGACAGCCCTAAGCCTGCGCTTCTGGCACCGTTCCGTATATTTATACCCTAAACCCGCGTTCTATACCACCTTAGACGCATATTCTTCATCAAGCTCCCGCATCTGGACTTAAATCCGAAGCTACCAGACCAGCTTGCCAAAATCGGCGAAGCTCTTCAGATCGGCATCAATGCCTGCCAGCAGCGCAAGCCGGTTGCCCCGCACCCGCTCATCCTCGGCCATGACCATGACGGAATCGAAGAAGACGGTGATCGCATCGCTGAGTCCGGCCAGCAGCGCAAGCGCCTGAACCGCATCATCCGCTTCGAGCGCTTTCTCATATGGCGCGCGCAGCGACTGCCAGGTTTCGTACAGCGCGCTTTCGGCCGCTTCACCCAGCAACGCGGAATCCAGAGTGGCGCCGGTAGCTTTGGCCGCCAGATTGCTGACCCGATTGAAGGAGTCCACCGTATTCTTGAAGTTCTCCCTGGACTGGACGGCATCAGCGAGCGCCTTGCTTCTGGCCACAACGGCGACAATATCGTCGTAGCCTGCGGCCATAACCGCATCGACCACATCATAACGCACATTGTCCGACAGAAGGCGCTTGACGCGCAGTCCGAAGAACTCATACAGGTTACTACGCAGCTCATCGGTCGAAAGTTTCAAATTCCGGGTATTTTCATGAACCTGAACGGCGATTTCAAAAATATCGTTCAAGCCGACCGGAAGCTCCCGCTCCAGCACGATCTGCACAATGCCTGCGGTCTGGCGGCGCAGCGCGTAAGGGTCCTGAGAGCCTGTAGGGATAATGCCCACCGAGAAGCAGCCGACGATCGTGTCGATTTTGTCGGCAATGCTGACGATGGCCCCGGCTTCCGTGGACGGAATGGCGTCTGTGGCAAAGCGCGGCTGATAGTGCTCAAATATCGCCTTGGCTACCTGCTCATCTTCACCCGCTTTACGGGCGTAGTCCTCGCCCATCGTTCCCTGAAGCTCCGGAAATTCATATACCATCTGAGTCACCAGATCGAATTTGCAAATGTCGGCGGCGCGGCTGCCCTTGACAGCCGCTTCCGGCGATGTCTGCAGCTTGGCGGCCAGACTGTCCGCAATCTGACGGACGCGGCGGACTTTATCTGCGACGCTGCCAAGCTCTTCATGATAAACAATATTTTCAAGCTTGGCCAGCGCGTCCTCAATCTTCAGCTTCTGGTCTTCTTCATAGAAGAACTTCGCATCCGACAGACGGGCCCGCAGCACCTTCTCGTTCCCTTTGGCGATCGTTTCCAGATGCTCGGCATTTCCGTTCCGCACGGTGACGAAATAGGGAAGCAATTTACCTTCGGCATCCAGCACAGGGAAATACCGCTGATGCTCCCGCATTGACGTAATCAGCACTTCCTGCGGAATATTCAGGAAAGCGGGATCGAATGTGCCGAACAGCACGGTCGGAGTTTCCACCAGGAACAGCACTTCTTCCAGCAGGTCGTCCTTGATCGCAATCGTCCAGCTTTTATCCGAAGCCAGCTTGTTAATCTGCTCAAGGATCAGCGCCTCGCGCTCCTTCACATCGGCAATGACATGCTGGGACCGCAGGCTTTCAATATAGTCCGCAGGCTGGGCAATAACCGCCTCCTGGCCAAGAAAACGGTGGCCCCGGCTGACCTTGCCGGTCCGAACGCCCGCAATTTCAAAATCGACAACGTCGCTGCCGAACAGAGCGACCAGCCAGCGAATCGGACGAACGAATTTGAAATCATACGCTCCCCAGCGCATATTCTTCGGGAAAGTCATCGCGCTTACGATTCCGGCCAGCCCCTCGGCAAGCAAGGAAGAAGCCTCTACACCTTCACTGCTCTTGGTCGCATAGATATATTCGACCCCGCCCACTTCCTTAAAAGTGAACTGCTCGGGCGCAACGCCCTGGCTGCGGGCAAATCCAAGGGCCGCCTTGCTCCACTCGCCAGCTGCGTCAACCGCGATTTTGCGGGAAGGCCCCTTGACTTCTTCGCTGACGTCCGTCTGTCTCTCGGCAACATCCTTTACAAGAACGGCCAGACGGCGCGGCGTCGCGAACGACCGCACTTCTCCGTGCTCAAGACGGGAGGACTCCAGCCATTTTGCCGTTCTGTCCTGAAGCTGCTCCATCGCAGCCCGGATAAAGCGCGCCGGGACTTCCTCCAGCCCGATTTCAAACAGCAGATCCTTAGCCAAGCTGAACACCTTCTTTCTTGAGCAGCGGGAAGCCGAGCTTCTCGCGCTCCTCCACATAGGTAGCCGCCACCTGGCGAGCCAGATTGCGCACTCTCGTAATAAAGCCCGTACGTTCCGTCACGCTGATTGCGCCCCGCGCATCCAGCAGGTTGAATGTATGCGAGCATTTGAGCACATAATCATAGGCGGGGAACACAAGGTGGCGGTCCATCGCCCGCCGCGCTTCCGCTTCATACGTACTGAAGAGACCAAAGAGCATACTGACGTCCGAAACTTCGAAGGTATAGGTGGAATGCTCCACCTCCGGCTGATGGAACACATCGCCGTACGTCAAGCCATCGACCCACTCCAGATCAAAGACGTTCTCCTTCTCCTGGATATACGAAGCAAGCCGCTCCATACCATAGGTGATTTCAACCGAAACCGGGCTGGTCTCGATGCCGCCCACCTGCTGAAAATAGGTGAACTGTGTAATTTCCATCCCGTCCAGCCATACTTCCCAGCCGAGTCCAGCGCAGCCGAGCGACGGATTCTCCCAGTTATCCTCGACGAACCGGATATCATGCTGCAGCGGATCGACGCCGAGCGCCTTCAGGCTGTCCAGATAAATCTCCTGAATATTATCCGGGGATGGCTTGATAATAACCTGATATTGATGATGCTGGTACAGGCGGTTCGGATTCTCGCCATAGCGTCCGTCGGAGGGACGGCGGGACGGCTCGACATAGGCGACCTTCCACGGCTCGGGTCCGAGGGAGCGCAGGAAGGTCATCGGGTTCATCGTGCCCGCGCCCTTTTCCGTGTCGTACGGCTGAACGATAATGCAGTTCTGTTTCGACCAGAACTCATTCAGCGTCAAAATCATCTGCTGAAAATTCATGTTACCGACTCCTTCGCTTAAGTTTGAGAACTGCCGGATTTCGCGGTCCTGCTGACCGCTAATAAACGCCCGGCATAGCGTCCTGCGATGGAGGCGGTGTTTATATTCCGGAGCAGAGATAGATTGCTCTCCGTCCCAGACCAAAAAGCTCCCGCCCCCATGCCTGAAATTCAGACATAGGGACGAGAGCTGTCATGTACTCCCGCGGTTC
>NZ_ASSC01000175.1 GCF_000520735.1 Paenibacillus forsythiae T98 | reverse complement strand
AATTGGCGGGTGCCGCAGTAGAACGAAGCCGTCAGCGCCTTCCGGGCAAAGGGCGGCATAGCCGAGAGCACCTTGTCCCTATGCTCTTCGGCCCACGCCTCAACCGTCAGGATTTCCTCGAAGTCATGAAACATAAACAGTACGGGAAACAGCCACAACAGACTGATCCATCCAACCGTCGCATCCAGCCACTCCATTTGGAGTCCCCTTCCTTTCCGTTAACCTTTCTTACGGGCGGCCTGCCGCTTACACCCAGTTGCCTTGCCTGAACACCGGCTCGACGGTTCCGTCCGGCAGCTCGCCGTCGATATCCAGCTCCGCCGATCCAATCATGAAGTCCACATGCGCCAGGCTGACATTGGCTCCCTTCGTCAGCAGCTCCTCCCGGCTCAGCTTCGTTCCTCCCTCAAGATTGACCGGATAAGCGCTGCCGAGCGCAAAGTGGCAGGAGGCGTTCTCGTCGATGCCTGTATTGTAAAAAATCCGGTTCAGCCGCGATATCGGCGAATTATGCGGCACAAGCGCCACCTCGCCCAGATAGGACGAGCCGTCGTCCGTCGCAAGCAGCGAAGCGAGATGCTCGCGTCCGTCTCTCGCGTCAAATTCTGTTACCTTTCCTTCCTTGAAGGTCAACCTAATGCCGTCCACAAGCCGCCCGTTCAGATTAAGCGGCATCGTGCTGCTCACGGTTCCGTTAACGCCGGTACGGCGGGGCATCGTGTACACCTCCTCCGTCGGCATATTGGCGATAAAATAGACTCCCCGCTCATTCTCTCCACCTGCGGCCCGCCATATATGGCCTTCCGGCAGCTCGACTCGCAGATCGGTTCCCGGCGCGCGGTAATGCAGGCTTTTATAGCGCTTGGCGTTCAGCTTCTCCTGGCTTTCCTTCAGATTGGCGATATGCTTCTGCCAGGCGGCGACGGGATCGCCCTCTGCTTCGACCCTGTTCATATGGAAAATCGCCTGCCACATCGCGTCAATGCGCTGTTCTTCCGGCAGATCGGCGAACACTTTATCGGCCCAGGCCCGGGTCGGCGCCTTGACCAGCGACCAACTGATTCGGCTGTTTCGGGTATAGGCCTGGTACTTCTGCCGGGCGACCGCTGCGGCTTTAACCGCCGCCGACACTTTAGCCGGATCAATCCCGCGCAGCAGCTCCGGATCGGGTACTTTAATATGCAGGATCGCGCCGCCCTCTTCGGCAAATTGCTCCAGCATATCCGCATGCCACTGAGGGTAGTATCCGAAGGAATCCTCCGGCGCTTTCTCGTAACGGATTCGGGATATCGCCTCATCCTCCCAATCCATGACGACATATTTGGCTCCCGCTTCATATGCCTTGGCTACAATAAGCCGGGTCAGCTCGGCCGTCTCCAGCGGGGCATGGACCATCAGCACCTGTCCGGGCTGGATATTCACGCCTACTTTAACGACCAAATTTGCGTATTTGTCAAGCATCTGTTCAAATGAAGTCATACCCTCTCATCCTCCGATTGTTCTGTTTGGAACGGCGTCTGTTAATGTATCATAATTCCAGCTCCAGCACGACCGGACAATGGTCGCTGCCCATGACTCCGCACTCAATCCGGGCGCCGGAAATGGCGGGAGCCAGCCTGCCCGATACAAGAAAATAGTCAATCCGCCAGCCCACATTCCGCTCCCGCACCTTCGGCATATAGGACCACCAGGAATAAGCGTCCTTTACATCCGGATACAAATGCCGGAACGAATCGACAAAGCCCGAGGCCAGAAGCTCGGTCATCTTCCCGCGTTCCGCAAGCGTAAAGCCGGAGTTGCCATTGTTGGACTTCGGATTCTTCAGGTCGATTTCCTGATGCGCAACGTTCAGGTCCCCGCATACAACGACAGGCTTATGCCGGTCGAGGCGCAGCAGGTGGGCCCGGAAGCGGTCCTCCCATTCCAGCCGGTAAGCCAGCCGCGAAAGGTCCCGGCGCGCATTGGGGCTGTAGGCGTTAACGAGATAGAAGCCCTCATATTCCAGCGTAATGACTCTCCCCTCCGTTTCCTCCTCCCCCTCAATACCGATGGCGACGGACAGAGGCTCTTTTTTGGTGAAAACGGCCGTTCCGGAGTACCCCTTCTTGACAGCGTAATTCCAATACTGCCGGTACTTCTCCCCGTGATCCAGGTTGATCTGCCCTTCCTGAAGCTTTGTTTCCTGCACGCAGAAAATATCCGCGTATTCCTTCTCAAAATACTCGTTAAACCCTTTGTTCACACAGGCTCTAAGCCCGTTGACATTCCAGGATATCAGCTTCATTAATGATTTAATCTCCTTATGAATTTAAGACTTTTCTATCAGATATCAGTCGCAACTACGAGGAATGTTTGGACTTCCGGTCGCTGTTGTCCCCAGATTTCTTGGACTTAAACCGCTCTTCGCGGATGAAATCCGGAGACAAAGGCGATCGCTATCTCTCCTACAGTTCCAAACTTCCCCTTCGTTCCTTCTTCTCCTATTGTCATTTTTTCAAGTTCATCTTATATGTTCGGCTCTTATATCAGTTCGGCAGGCGGATACGGAAAGCGGGCTGCCCGCTATTAAGAATATCAGCTTTCCGTTATCACTTCCAATATTTGAGGAATGCTGGAGTATGGCAATCGCACCCGCTCATGATACAATGATTGAACTATGCCGACAAGGAACATACCGAACCCTTATATGAAGAAAGGAACGAAAATGATGAACGAAGATCTTAGGCTGCTGGTCCGGGAATTGGAGGAATTGAAGGACCCGGACGCGGCGGCGGCCATGAGCGCGTATCAGCGGAACCAGTTTCCTTTTTTGGGCGTCCGAACTCCCGTGCGCAGGCAAGTCCTCAAGTCCTTCCTGGCGGCGCATCCGCCGGATAAGGCGTGGATTCCTCTGCTGTGGGAATTGCCTGAACGCGAGTACCAATACTGCGGGGTGGATATCGCGCTGTCCTTGCGAAAGAAGCTGGAGCCCGCCGATCTCCCTATGATCGAAGCTTGCATCACCGGGCGCTCATGGTGGGATACCGTCGATCTGCTTGCCGCTGGTGTCGCCGGGTTTCTGCTGCACAAATACCCCGAGCTGCAACCAGAGTATGGCGAGAAGTGGCTCTGTTCCGATAATATGTGGCTCAACCGCACGGCGATTCTGTTTCAGCTTCATTATAAGGAAGCGACGGACGAGCAGCTGCTGTACCGCTATATCCGCGAGCACGCGTCGTCCAATGAATTTTTCATTCAGAAAGCCATCGGCTGGGCTTTGAGGGAATATTCCAAGAGCAATCCGGCGTCAGTCGCAGCGTTCATCGGGCAAGAGGAACTGAAACCGCTGAGCCGCCGCGAGGGTCTGAAATGGCTGATGCGGACTGACAAAACGCAATAAAGCCCTCCCCTGCCAAGGGGAGGGCTTCATAACCGGCTAAGCCCCCTAAATCCGGAGTCATGCCCTACA
>NZ_ASSC01000174.1 GCF_000520735.1 Paenibacillus forsythiae T98 | reverse complement strand
TCGCCACGCTCTGGAGCGCGCTGAGCAGCTACCGCGCCGCCAAAGGGCGGCTGCCGGAATCGCTCGACGAGCTAACCGGAAATTTCCCGGGCAATTGGCTGGCCGGGACGACCCCGCTGATGGAGCGCGCCTTCGCGCCGCTGAAAGCCGAGGCGGAGCGGAAGGGAGAACACGCGGCGGATCAAGGCGCCGCGTCTGACCGGACGGCGCCGGACGGGGATTCCGGGGCTGCATCAGGGACCACGCCCTCGGCCGGCGAAGGCGGAGCGGAGATGCCCTTCCTGTCCCGGCCGCTCGCCATTCTCGTCGACAAGCAAAAACACCGTCTGGCGGTCACCAGCGGCGGGATCGTGATTCGAAGCTATGAAGTGGGGCTGGGCGGAAACCGGACGCCGGAAGGTAATTTCGTCATTACCGACAAGGTCGTGAATCCGAACGGACATGACAACGGGGAGTTTGGCAGCAGAGGAATGCAGCTTTCTGACACCAATTACGCCATACACGGCACCAATGAACCGGAAAGCGTGGGCAAGGATGAATCCTTGGGCTGTATTCGAATGAGGCGGAGCGATATCGAGGAACTGTTCGATCTTGTCCCCAAGGGAACAAAGGTGCAAATCGCCGAAGGGGGTCTTCTGCCTGATGTGGCGCTGGTCTCAAAGACACCGTTCTCTCTGAAAGCCGCCGGGAACCAGACCAACCCCCGCAAGCAGTACCATTGGCTGAATTAACTGCCGGTTACAATAAAGAGGACGATGAAGATAATGACAAGCAGCGCGATGCTGGCGCCGATCCACACGATGGCTTTGCGGTTGACCTCTTCTTTTTTCTGCTGTATTGTAGGCGGCTTGCGTTTGGTTGACATATGAATCGACCTTCCTTTTCTCTCGAATCTGGAGTTCCCTGTTCCTTTATATTGTAATGCGTTTACAAAAAAAATACTACACTCCCCGTCCATCCCGCTTTTCGCGAAGAGACTAAAACTTTTCTTTTCCTGCGGAAAAGGCTAAAATTATAATGAAACTTTATGCCTGAAGGAGCGAGAATGGTGCTGTATCGAAATTTTGCCAAACCTTTTTTCTTTAAAATGGACCCGGAAGCGGCGCACCATCTCGTCATCGGGGGACTTGAAAAAGCAGCGGCCCTGCCTGGCGGCCGCTCCGCCTTGCGCCTGATGTACGGCGTCCCGGAGACGCCTGAGCTGGCTGTTGACCTGTTTGGGCTTCATTTTCATACGCCTGTAGGGCTTGCTGCCGGATTGGATAAGAACGCACAGGCGGTTCCCGGATTTTCGTCCATCGGCTTTGGCTTCATGGAGGTCGGAACCGTAACTCCGAAGGGCCAGCCCGGGAACGAGCAGCCAAGGCTGTTCCGGCTCCCGTCTGATGAAGCGCTTATCAACCGGATGGGCTTTAATAATGAAGGCGCGGAAGTCATGGCGCGGCGCCTCAAGGCGGAGAGCGGACGGACTATTCCGGTTGCGGTCAATATCGGACGGAACAAGACGACCGGCAACGAGGATGCGCATGAGGATTACCGGAAGTGCATTCGTACACTGTATCCGTACGGGGATTTTTTTGTGGTAAATATCAGCTCGCCGAATACGCCCGATTTGCGCAGCCTGCAGCACGGAAGCGAGCTGTCCCGTTTGCTGTCGGAGGTTAAGCAGGAGATGGAGCTTCAGCGCGGGGCAAGCGGCATTCGAAAGAGCATTCTCGTCAAGATTGCTCCGGACGTCAGCGCAGCCGAGCTTGAATATATGGTGCATACGCTGACAGAAGGGGGAATGGATGGTATCATAGCTACCAACACAACGATTCGCCGCGAGGGACTTACCCATGAAAGCGCGTCGGAAACCGGCGGCCTCAGCGGAAAGCCTCTGAGGGACAGATCAACGGAGGTCATCTCCGCCATCTACCGGCAGACGAAGGGGAAGCTGCCGATTATCGGTTCAGGCGGCATTTTCTCCGCCCGGGATGCCTATGACAAGATCCGGGCGGGCGCAAGCCTGGTCGAAATCTATACGGCGCTCATTTATGAAGGGCCGGAGGTGAACCGCAGGATACATGCCGGGCTGCGGAATCTCCTGCGAAGGGACGGGTTCCGGCATATCTCCGAAGCGGTGGGCGCGGACGTCCAAATATAAGTGAGGATAAGACTTCCGCTTATCCTTGGCCTTATATTCTGCGAGAAGCGGATGCGGCCCTGATCATGCCGCGCAGCCGTTTCTTCTTAGCTGACGGCGGAGAGTAAAGGACAGGAGGAAGGAAGATGGACGGCAGGGATTGGGGCACTTTTTTGCTGCCATATGAACAGACAGTGGAAGAGCTCAAGGTCAAATTCAAAACGATGCGCGCGGAGCTGAAAAAGCGCGAGGAATATACGCCGATTGAATTCGTAACTGGGCGGGTCAAGCGGCTGTCGAGCATTCTGGAAAAGGCGAAGCGCCTGAATGTGCGGATGGAGGATCTGGAGCAGGGGATTGAGGATATCGCGGGCATCCGGATCATGTGCCAGTTCGTGGAGGATATCCGGCGTGTGGCGGAGTATATCCGCGCCCGCAAAGACCTTGAGGTGGTGTATGAGAAGGACTATATCACCAATTACAAGGAGAGCGGCTATCGCAGCTTCCATATGATCATCAAGTATCCGGTGCAGACGGCCCTTGGGCAAAAGATCGTGCTGGCCGAAATCCAGATCCGCACGCTGGCAATGAACTTCTGGGCGACCATCGAGCATTCCCTTAACTATAAATACCGGGAGAGCCTCCCGGACGAAATCAGGTATCGCCTGAAGACGGCGGCGGAGGCCGCATCCATTCTGGATAGCGAGATGTCCAGCATCCGGGAGGAAATACTGGAGGCGCAGAAGACGTTCGAGGAGAATTCCAATACGACGGCCCAGGTGCTTCATGCGATTCACCAATTGTATTTCTACCATCTTGTCAATGAAGCGATCCGTTGCCAGGAAGAATTCAACGAGATTTGGCAGCGCCAGGATACGGAAGCGATGAAGAAGCTGCTGGCGCGGGTGCGCGGAATGATTTCGGAAGCGAAGAAAGGCGATTTGCCTGATGGGTTATGAGCCGCTGTATGTCGCATATCTGGTCTACTTCAACCGGGACCGCGATTATTTCGAATGTCACGAGGTGCTTGAGGAGCTGTGGCTTTCGAGGAACCGCGATCCGCTGTACAAGGGGCTGCTTCAAATAGCCGTGGGACTGTATCATTTCCGCAACGGCAATGTTCGCGGCGCCATGATTATGCTGGAAGGATCGGCGGCGAAGCTTAAGGCGTATCCGGAGATTACACTGGGCATCCAACTTGGCAAGCTGGTCCGCGAGGCGGAAATCTATGTCCGGCAGCTCAAGGACCATGACAAGCGGCCGCAGCCCTATTACGATTTGACGATCGATATCGTGGATGGGGAACTGTCGGAGGCGATTCTGGCCGCGATGCCGGACATTAAGCCGAATATTCCCCAGCGGCGTGGCCCCCGCAGGGACCGGTCCTGCCGCCGCTGACCCGGGCAAGGCCCATAAATTACGGTTCGGGAACACCCGCAGGGGTGTTCCTTGAGCTATTCTTATAGATGATAATCAGGAGGAAGGCAGCATGGCGGTACAACTTCCGCACTCCTTCTCCGAGCGGATGAAACAGCTGCTGGGACGGGAATACGAAGCATTTATGAAAACTTATGGAGAGCCTCCTCATACGGGCATCCGGGTTAATACACTAAAGATTGCTGCGGATGAACTGCAGCGGATTTCGCCTTATCGCATGGAGCCGATCCCCTGGTGCTCCACCGGCTTTTACACAATCGAAGGAGCCAGACCCGGCAAGCACCCTTACTATCATGCCGGGCTGTACTATATTCAGGAGCCGAGCGCCATGGCGCCTGTTGAGCTGCTCGGCGTTCTGCCGGGTGACCGCGTGCTCGACCTGTGCGCGGCGCCCGGCGGCAAGTCGACGCAGATTGCCGCTAAGCTTCAGGGAAAGGGCATGCTGGTCAGCAATGATCTGCATCCCGAGCGGACCAAGGCGCTGGCCAAGAATCTGGAGCTGTGCGGGGCGAGAAACGCGGTCGTCCTGAACGAGAGCCCGGAGAGAATTGCCGCGGCGTTTCCCGGATTTTTCGACCGTATCCTGATTGATGCGCCATGCTCGGGGGAAGGCATGTTCCGCAAGGACGAGGATATGGTCCGGCAATGGGACGAGAACACACCGGCCAAGTATGCCGCTATGCAGCGGGAGATTCTAAGAGCGGCGGCGCTGGCGCTCAGACCCGGGGGGACGATGGTTTATTCCACCTGCACCTTCTCGCCGGAAGAGAATGAAGGGAGCATCGCCGGGTTTCTTGCCGGACATCCGCAGTTCTCGGTCGTTGCGGACAGCGGGACCGGCTCCTTTGCTCCAGGACTGGAACCGCTTCCGGGTACGGCCCGTCTATGGCCCCATAAGGTGAAGGGGGAGGGACATTTCATTGCTGTCCTAAGACATAATGGAGATCCGGAGAAGGAGAAACCCGCCGGATTATGGCCAGGCGATGGCGACAAGTCTCTGCTGGCCATGCCGCGCGGAGAGTCCGGAGGGCGGAATGGAGAGGGTAGCAAGGCAGCTCTTGCCCGCAAGGACAAGTCATCTGCGGGCCGTGGGGGCAGCCGAAATGCCAGAAACAGCCGTATTTCCCCCCGGAACGACAGCCGTGGACGCAGTGCGGCGATTACCTCGGAGGGAGAGATTTTGGCGTCCTATGCGGAATTTGCCCGGGAGCAGCTTGGCTGGCAGCCGGAAGGCTGTCCCGTGTTGTTCGGGGAGCATTTGTATTTGTCTTCGCTGCCGCGCGAAGCGCTGAACGGCCTCAAAACGGTGCGCCCCGGCTGGTATATGGGGCATGTCCGGAGCGGGCGCTTCATTCCGGGCCATCCGCTGGCGACCGCGCTGACTGCCCGGGAAAGCCTCCGCAGCCTGACGCTTCCCGGGGACGGCCCGGAGGCAGTGTCCTATCTGAAAGGGGAGACCTTGTCGATTTCGGCTGACCGCCTGACGGTGGCCCCGGGCACATCGCCCAAGGGATATGTGCTCGTCTGCATCGACGGATACAGCGCAGGCTGGGGGAAATGGCAGGATGGCATCCTCAAGAATGAATATCCCGCAGGCTGGAGGTGGACATAAATGGCCAAATCAAAGGGCGGCGCAGGAAAAAAACAGCGGCTTGATAAAATATTGTCCCATGTCGGCTATGGCTCGCGCAGCGAGCTCCGCAAGCAGGCCAAGCAGGGTCTTATCACCGTTAACGGCGTGGCCCAGAAAGACAGCGGCGCGCATGTCGATCCCTATAACGACACTATTGAGGTGGCTGGCGAGGCGGTCATTTACCGTGAGCATATCTACCTCATGATGAATAAGCCGCCGGGCGTGCTGTCGGCAACGGAGGACAAACGGGACCGGACGGTGCTGGATCTGCTGGATGAGCGTTATGCGGTGTTCGAGCCTTTTCCCGTAGGCAGACTGGATAAAGACACAGTCGGATTGCTGCTGCTGACGAGTGACGGGCAGCTCGCCCATGAGCTGCTGTCGCCGCGTAAGCATGTGCCCAAGACCTATGAAGCCCTCGTGGAAGGCGAGGTCGGTCCGGAGGATGTGGAGGCTTTTGCACAGGGCGTAAGACTGGACGACGGTTATGTTACTTTGCCGGCGCAGCTGACTATTCTGGGAAGGGAACGGGGAAAGCAAATCATTTCGCAAATTTCCCTGACGATTACCGAGGGCAAGTTCCATCAGGTGAAACGGATGTTCCAGGCTGTCGGGAAGAAGGTTATTTTTTTAAAAAGAGTCTCGATGGGCCATTTGCTCCTGGACGGAAATCTGCCCGAGGGAGCCTGCCGGGAGCTGACGAATGAGGAGCTTAAGCTGCTCGGAGCAGAAATTTAACAATTGGAACGACAAGCTGGAATGACGCTGTATTATAATTAAAACATAGAGATAAATGACGCTCAGGGATGGTGGAGGAATGAAATATAAGCTTATAGCGCTGGATGTTGACGGTACGCTGCTGAATGACGATCATAGCTTGAGCACCGAGAATAAAAAGGCGATTGCCGAGGTCACCAGACAGGGAGCCCGGGTTGTTCTGTGCACGGGAAGAAATCCGAAGAATGCCTTTCCGATTATGGAGGAGATGGCGCTGACCGGCTATGTGCTTGCTGATAATGGCGCCGTCACCGTGCAGGTAGAGGATCAGAAGGTCATTCATCAGTACGCCATGGACGGCCGCGGCCTCGACCCGTATATTGAATACTGCCGCAAGCGCAATATCCATTTTGACGTGAATACCGCATTTGAGCTGTACGTCGACAATGTCGAGCATCTGACCCAGGAAGCCCACTTTATGTACGAGCATCTTCAACTCGTTCCCGCATCCTTGCCGGGATGGGGGGAGTTTCGCGAGCCGATTGTCAAATTCACCGTATTCTCCACAGCGGAAATGATGGACGAAGCTGAGCGGGAGTGGAGCAAATGGCTGCAATCGTTCAATATCCAGCGCAGCGGAGAGTTTTTCATTGATTTAATGCATCCCGAAGCGTCCAAAGGCAATGCGCTGAAGAATCTGGCGAAGCAGCTTGGCATCCGTCAGCAGGAAGTGCTGTCTATTGGCAACTACTATAATGATATTTCGATGCTTTCCTTTGCGGGCCTTGGGATAGCCATGGACAATTCTCCGCTCGAAGTCAAAGCGGCGGCGGACGCCGTCACCGGCACCAATAACGAGAATGGGGTATCGGAGGCTCTCATCAAATACTGCCTGTCTTAAGAGGCGTCAATTAGGGGATTTTTACAAAAGAGTGCTCTTTAGCCTGTGCGGCCGAGAGCACTTTTTTGTCAGCAGGGCGTATAATAAAACGTAAATCAGATGAAAAAACGAACAGGTAGCTTAGGGAAGGCGCAGGCCTTTCGGATAATGGTTCTTGAGCTGGCCGGAGCTGGCCTTGCCCCACCCAAGCGGCAGATGATCCACAGTGACCAGCGTCCAGCCATGCAGATTGCCCGGCACGGTCAGACTCTCGCCCCGCAGCCAGCTTCTTGTCTCAGGGCTACCTGGGTCCAGATTGAACGAACGCGCGGTCTGCTCCGGACAAAGAGACATAGCGAGCGCGTGCGCAGGCTCCAGCCGATTCTTCTTCAGATGGGCAAGGTGCAGGCCGGCACGCGGAATGCGCATTCCCCGAAGCAGCTCCAGGGAGAAGGATTCGCCAAACGCAGAGGGGAGCAGGTAGAGCGAATCTCCGAACAGAACCGGAACGCCTTCCGCACGGAGTCCCGGGACTTCCGAAGCCGCCCATTCCCGGAACTGCCGGAATGCGGCCTGTGCGGCGGCGTCTGCTCTTCCTCCAGCGTGTCCTTTGCCGCTCCGCTCTCCGCGTTTTGCCAAGCTTGGATGCCGCTTGTCCGCAGATGAAGGGATTCCGCCTTTGGCCAGCAGGGCGACAAAATGCCCCTCGCCCTTGTTCTGATGCGGCCAGAGCCGTTTTGCCGTCAGCAGCTCCATATCGGGATAGGCTGCCGTCAGCCGCTCAATCAGCTCTTCATTCTCTTTCCTGTTGAATGTGCAGGTGGAATAGGCAAGCCGTCCTCCGGGCTTCAGCATGGTATAGGCATCCTGCACAATATCCCACTGCCTGGCAGCGCACATGTCCACATGCTCAGGCGACCATTCACCGATCGCATCCTGATCCTTGCGGAACATTCCTTCCCCGGAGCAGGGGGCGTCAAGCATAATCCGATCAAAGGCTTCCGGGAAGCGCCCGGCCAGATCGCCAGGGCTCGCGCTGGTCACAAGGGCATGGGAAATGCCCATCCGTTCCACATTTTCCGCCAGAATCTTGGCCCGCTCAGGATGGATTTCGTTCGATACGAGCAGTCCCCGCCCTTCCATCAGGGAGGCGATATGGGTAGTCTTGCCTCCGGGAGCCGCCGCGAGATCAAGCACCGTCTCCCCGGGCTGCGGGTCCAGCAGTACGGCGGCGGACATGGCCGAAGGCTCCTGGATGTAATATAACCCGGCCTCATGATAGGGATGGCGGCCCGGCCGCGCGGGATCTTCATAGTAATAGCCTTCGGAGCACCAGGGAACAGGCCGAAGGCCGAATAGGCGGGCAGCATGTTCTGCGGCGCTTCCAGCCGGTTCCGGGCTGATCTTTAACCCGTTCATCCGCAGTCCCAGCGTCTTCGGCGCCGCATATGTATCCAGAAAGGCGTCCGTTTCGCTTCCCAGCATCTTTCGGATCATGGCTGTAAAAGCGGCGGGCAGCATTTCCTTATTCATTGTTGCATTCTCCTTTTATTCATTTTGTTCAAGAGGATTGAACCGTTGCGGCACAAGGCATTGCGGTCTCACCTGCGGCAAGCGGCGGTATTAAGAGTTGCCGTTTGCGGCGGTTGCCGATAAAATCTAAGTAGGAGCTTGAGAATTGCCTGTGTACATATGCTTAACTATATCATAATTGCCAAGCAAGGCCGTTTTTTTGAAAATATAAGAATGTATAGGCTCTAAAGCTTATCATCAGCCTTATATTTCTACGAGAAACGGATGCCGCCCTCAAGCAGGTCGGCGGAGCCGCTTCTTCTTGGGCAATAGAAAAGGGGACTTACCGTATGAATCTGCTGCAAGCGCTCTTCTTTCCGCCGGAGCAGCCCGGCGGCGTATCGTCAATGATTCCCCATTTGCAGGAACGCTTTCGGTCAAGCCGATGGGAGATGGAACTGTTCTGGCTTCCCAAGCGCATCCGCGGAAAAGGGAGTGACGAAATCGTCTTTGAAACGTTCGATTGGACGCCTTACGGCGTGAGTCCGATCGTGCAAAAATATATCCAGACCTACCGTGATTATTTGTGGTGGACGAAGCTGCGCCTGAACAAGCGGTTCGATCTGATCCACGCGCATCATCCAATAGCCGGAATGGCAATGAAGAAAGTGTTTCCTGATGTGCCTCTTGTCCAGACGTTCCACTCCAGCTACGAACGCGAGCTGATCCTGAACGGAAAAATTGCTGAGAACGGACTGGAGCATGAGTTCCTGACCCGGATATACCGGGAACTGGAGTATGTGAGCGACCGGCTGATGACCGTCTCGCAGTCCTTTGCGGACTATATGTCGCACTATACGGAGAACCCGTCCCGCATCCAGATCATCCCGAACGGTTTTGACGAAAAAAGGTTCAAGCCGGTAGCGCATGAAAACGAAGTTCCGCAGCTGGTGACCGTTACCCGTCTCGTTCCGGCCAAAGGAATCGATGTCCTCTTCAACGCCTGCGCCGAGCTTAAGAAACGCGGTCACGAATACGTGCTGCATATTATCGGCGACGGGCCGTCCCGCGCAGACTTGGAGAATCTGGCGAGGTCGCTCGGAATATATAATGAAACCATTTTTTACGGCTACACTCTGCATCCCGAAGAATTTATGCCGTTCTTTGATATTTTTGTACTGCCGTCCCGCGCGGAAGCCTTCGGCTCCGTATTCGCGGAAGCCGCGCTGAGCTGTCTGGCGCTTGTCGGAACCGATATCGGGGGGATTCCGGAGCAGATCGAGGATGGTATCAACGGCCTGCTTGTCCAGCCTGATGATGTTATCGCCCTGGCGGATGCGCTGGAGAAGGTCATCAGTGATCCGGCCTTTCGTTACGAGCTGTCCCGTTCGGCGTGGGAGAAGGCCAAAAATCTGTACTCCCTGACCCGCATCGCCAATCAGTTGAAAAAGACGTATCTGCAGCTTCAGACCGGCAGCAAAGAATGAACGGCATGGTCCCGTTTCGCTTTCTGCATGCCGCGGACCTG
>NZ_ASSC01000173.1 GCF_000520735.1 Paenibacillus forsythiae T98 | reverse complement strand
GGGAGCCGGCTTCGGCTGGCGGTGGTTGCCGGAGCCGTCTATGATTACGGCTATCAGCTGGAGCGGCTCGACCGGGTTGCGGACCAGATTAACCGGGGCTCCGAGGAGAAGGACAAACCGTAACAGCCGGACCTGCTTGAGAGGAAGCGGCTGCGCCGTTCTCTAACAAGCCCATGCTTCAAATTCCGGCGTTGCCAGCCTCGCTCCCGGGTTAGGCGTGATGTGCCTGCTTTCTTGCAGCAATAAAAAATCCGGTTCCCTTCAGGGACCGGATCACTTGGTCTATACATGCGAATATGCTGTAATGCGCTAACTTGAAAACAAAGGTGAAAATTGTTAAAATGAAAAAATGCCATATAAAGCAAATTTCGATCTACATAGATACTACCATTAATTATATCATGCTTTATACGTAGTGTCAACCTTATAAAAGGGGATGAGTTGGAGTGTCCATTAACGAGACAGAATGGAAAGAAGAGCAGCGCCGGGCAGACCGCGTAACCGGACTTCTGAAGCGTCATATCCGGGCCCTCTCCGAGGAACTGGGACTGCACCGCAGCGATGTAGTGGAGCTGCGCAAGGATTTCTGGGAAGAGGTAACGGTCAACTTCAGCAGCCCCGACGATCTTGGGGAAACCTCGACCAGTCTGCGGCAGCAGGCCCAGGTGTTGTCTGAGCGTGAACGCCATCATTTGCAATCCAGCAAAGCGCTGAAAAAATATAGAAAGCTTGTCCTGTCTCCTTACTTCGGACGGATCGATTTCGCTGAAGCCCCGGAGGGAGAGACGGAACGCATTTATCTGGGTATCGGCTCCCTGATGGAAGATGACGGCACATTTCTGATCTACGACTGGCGGGCGCCGATTTCCAGTCTGTATTATGACGGCGCGCCGGGTCCCGCATCCTTTGAGACCCCGGCGGGAACAGTGAGCGGTGAGATGAGCCTGAAGCGCCAGTTCGTCATCGATGACGGCAAGATTGAGGTTATGTTCGATACCGGCGTCACCATCGGCGATGAGCTGCTGCAACAGGTGCTCAGCCACAGCGCGGACGACCGGATGAAGAATATCGTCGCCACGATCCAGAAAGAGCAGAACGCCATTATCCGCAACGACCGCAGCCGAATGCTGGTTGTCCAGGGAGCGGCCGGAAGCGGGAAGACCTCCGCCGCGCTTCAGCGCGTTGCCTATCTGCTATACAAGTACCGAGACAGTCTAGAGGCCGATCAAGTTTTGCTGTTCTCTCCTAATCCGCTGTTCAACAGCTACGTATCCACTGTTCTTCCCGAGCTGGGCGAGGACAACATGCAGCAGACGACTTTCCAGATGTATCTGGAGCACCGGCTGGGTCAGGAGTTTCAGCTTGAGGATGTATTCACCCAGACCGAAACGCTGCTGAACAGCCCGGACGGCCCGGAGACGGACGCCCGGCGGGACGGAATCGCTTACAAGTCCTCGGTTGCCTTTCTTGATGTCATCCGCCGCTATGCGTCCCTTCTGGAGCATGAGGGGATGCTCTTCAAGCCCTTGATGTTCCAGGGCCAGGCGGTTGTAGGCAAAGACGAGATGGAGAGAAAGTTCTACAGCTACGACCCCGCGATCAAGCTGGCGAACCGGATTGACCTTATGACAAGCTGGCTGCTGAAGCAGGTCGCCCTGTTCAGCACCCGGGAGCGAAGCGCGGACTGGGTGGAGGATCAGATCGAGCTGCTGGACTCCTCGGAGTACCACCGCGCCTACCAGATGACGAGGCGCAAGCAGCGGGGCAAGGAAGAGACGTTCGACGATTATGACACAGAGAGGGAGATGCTTGCCCGCTATGTGGTCAGCCAGCGGCTCAAGCCCTTGCGGGGCTGGGTCAAGCGCGGCCGCTTTGTTGACGTCAAAGGCCTTTATTGCCGCTTGTTTCAGGATCGGGAGCTGCTGGACAGCCTGAACGGAGGCACGGCGCTTCCGGAGAGCTGGGATGCGGTCAGCAGGCAGACGCTGACCGCGCTGGCGGATGGCGAACTCTCGTACGAGGACACAACACCGTTCTTATATTTGAAAGAGCTTAGCCAGGGATTCCATACCAATACCCTCATTCGCTATGTGTTCGTGGATGAGGTGCAGGATTACTCGCCGTTCCAGCTGGAATTTATGCGCCGCATGTTTCCAAGGGCCAAAATGACGGTGCTCGGCGATCTCAACCAGGCGATTTACGCGCAGGGTGAGGCGCTGGGCGAGCTGGCGGGTCTGGTGAGCATTTACGGCGAGGATCACACGGAGGTTGTGTCCCTGACGCAAAGCTACCGCTCCACCTTTGAAATCGTTGAGTTTACGCGCTTAATGATTCCCGGCGGCGACCGGATTGTTCCGTTTAACCGGAGAGGGGAAGAACCTTTGGTAAGGGAAGTGTCCGACAGGGAGGAGCTGATCTCCCGGGTGGAGGAGGATATTCTCGACCTGCATTCCCGGGGTTACATTTACGTAGCGGTTATCTGCAAGACGGCTGAGGGAAGCTCCCGGATCTATGACTTGCTTAAAGATAAACTGCCGATTCAGCTTGTAACCAAAGATACGCCGAACTTTCAAAAGGGGACGCTGGTTCTGCCCGCTTATCTGGCCAAAGGCGTCGAGTTCGACGCGGTTATCATCTGCGACGGCTCGGAGGAGAACTACGACCGGGAGAGCGAACGCAAGCTGTTCTATACGGCTTGTACCCGGGCGATGCATATCCTGCATATTTTTTACCTTGGGAAACCGAGCCGGTTCATTCCCGTCAAGTCGCTGAAGCCCGGTATTCCTGCCCGGTAGACCGGGTTTGTCCGATTGTCCAATTGCGCTATGAATAATCGCGGCGGAACGAACCACAATAAAGGATGTATGAACCAAGAGCAAAGGTGGTCCGTAGATGAAAGATAAAAAATGGGCTTTGCTTGCGCTGGCGTCTATTCCGCTGATTATGACGCTTGGAAACTCTATGCTGCTGCCTGTGCTGCCCCAAATATCCCGAAAGCTGGCGATCAGCTCCTTTCAGGTCAGCATGATAATAACGGTATACGGGGTCGTAGCAATTATTATGATCCCCGTTGCGGGCTATCTTTCCGACAGGTTCGGACGCAAAACGGTCATTCTTCCGAGCCTGATAATCGCCGCTCTCGGCGGAGGCGTGTCTGCGGCAGCCGCATGGCTGATGGGAGGCGGCTCCGCTTACTGGGTGATTCTGGGGGGACGCTTTCTGCAGGGCATCGGAGCGGCGGGAGCTTTTCCGATCGTGCTGCCTTTTGTCGGCGACATGTTCAGGGATGAAGAGGAGGTCAGCAAAGGTCTTGGCCTGATTGAAACCTCCAACACCTTCGGCAAGGTGCTCAGTCCGATTCTCGGCGCTTATTTGGGAACGCTGCTGTGGTTCCTGCCGTTTATCGCCATTCCGGCGCTCTGCCTGATGTCTTTTCTGCTGGTTCTGTTCTTGGTCAAAAGTCCGAAGAAGCAAGAAGGCGATACTTCAACCATTCGGCAATTTCTCAAGGGCATCCGGGGCGTGCTGCATGAAAAAGGCCGCTGGCTGTATGCCATATTCGCCGTGGGCTGCATTTGCATGTTCGTCACGTTCGGCGTTCTCTTCTACCTGTCGGAGACGCTTGAGTCGGTATACCGGCTTCGCGGCGTGGTGAAGGGCCTGGTGCTGGCTGTTCCGCTCGCGCTGCTGTGCCTGTCCTCATTTGGAGCCGGAAAAATAATCGGCAAAAACAAAATGCTGATGAAATGGCTCGGATTCGGCGGAATGGTGCTGCTTACGGCATCCATGGTAGTCACTGGTTTTTACAAGGGGATTTACTTTATGGTAGGGTTTCTGGGACTTGCCGGAATCGGCATCGGCGCCGCCCTTCCCTGCCTCGACGCGCTGATTACCGAAGGGATTGAAAAAGAGAACCGCGGAACAATTACTTCCTTATACAGCAGCATGCGGTTTATCGGGGTGTCGCTTGGGCCTCCGGCCGTTTCTCTGCTGATGGGAGCAGGCCACTGGACACTGTTCGGCACTATGGCCGCAGTTGGAGCTGTTGGGGGACTGCTGACCTTATTCGCCATCAGGCCAAGCAAAGGGGAGAAGGGGGAGAAGGTTTCCCGCTACAACAAGGACCCCGCCGTTCGGGAGGCCGCTTTCGGGCACAAGAACCGTTCCCCGGTCTGATCTTGATGAACATCATTAGCTATGCCGACCATGCCTTAACGTTAAAAAGCTCTTGCCCGGCGGTTCGGGCAAGAGCTTTTTGCAGGTGGCGTTTCGGGAATTATTGCGGCTGCTTGGCAACCTGGGGAACCGTCTCCCAGTCTTTAAGGAAACGCTCGATGCCATTGTCGGTCAGCGGATGCTTCCACAGGGAAGGCAGCAGGGAGCCCGGAATGGTGGCGATATGCGCTCCGGCGAGGGCGGCCTGCTCGACATGGGCGATATTTCTGATGCTGGCGGCAATGATTTCGGAGGCAAGACCGTAGTTGGAAAGAATGGTCTTCAGGTCTTTGATCAGCTTCATGCCGTCCACCCCGATGTCGTCCAGACGCCCTACGAACGGGCTGATATAGGTCGCTCCAGCCTTGGCGGCCATGAGGCCCTGGGCGGCGGAGAAGATCAGAGTCACGTTCGTTTTGATGCCCTTTTTCGTGAGCTCATAGCAGGCTTCCAGACCATCTTCCGTCATGGGCAGCTTGATCACGACATTGGAGCCCCACTCGGCGATTTCGTAAGCTTCCTCAAGCATTTCCGCCGCTTTCAGGCCGATAACCTCGGCGCTGACCGGTCCGGGAACGATTTCAACAATTTCTTTGATAACGTCTTTAAACAGTCTGCCTTCCTTGGCGATGAGCGATGGATTCGTCGTAACGCCGTCTACCAGGCCAAGGCGCGTAATACGCTTTATTTCATCAATGTTTCCGGTATCCAAGAAAAATTTCATTTCCTGTATCCTCCTCTGATTTCCAGATAGAATGTAAAGCCGTTTGGATAACTACATTATGAGACATGACGGTGAAAGATTCAACTGTTATTTTGATTATCTCAAAATAACTTTTATAAAATGGGCTCGCTTTCATTCCGAAGACAGGGGACTCCGGGGAGCCTGGCCTGCTGCGCGAAATGGGAGCGGAGTCGCATAACCCGTGCGAACGGGCCAAAAAGGTCATATTTTGCAGAAAAAAATCGCCATTTGACATCGCGGGCATTTTCGCCCGGGGCTTGTCGTGTTAAGATTAATCGGCATGGCTATTTTCCGTTAAGAGACGGGAACAACAGCGGCAGAAAGGAAGATAGGAGTGGGCAACACCGAAGTAGAGTATATCATAGTGGACTCCGGCAATCCCGACCTGCGAATATTGATCGCGAGGCTGGATGAGGAGCTGCTGGAAAGATATCCGCAGGAGCGGATTTACGGGGTTGATTTCGATCATCCTGATGTACGCAAAATCATCTTTGTGATCGCCCGTCGCCAGGGTGAAGCGCTCGGCTGCGGAGGAATCCGGCCGGTGGAGGGCACGGAGCCGCCTGCGGCCGAGCTGAAGCGCTTCTTCGTGGACCGAAACAGCCGCAAGCTGGGAATTGCCGCCGGGATGCTCGGATACCTCGAAGACCGGGCGCGCGAGGCCGGATTCCGCGAAATGAGGCTGGAGACGGGCGGCGAGCAGCCGGAAGCGATAGCGCTCTATACGAAGCACGGCTACCGGCCGATTGACCGTTTCGGCCCTTATGCGGATAATCCGGCTTGTCTCTGCTACGGCAAAAGCCTGGTCTGACGATCTCCGAGCGGTCAGGCGTGATACTTGCCGGCCGGCTCGTTCAGCACCCATTCGAGCATCATGATCATATCCTCCAGCCGGGCAAGCTGCGCGGTCAGACCCGCGCGTCCCGGATCATCTTCCTTGAAGGGAGCGATTCGCGATTCCAAGGATCTGCGCTGGAGTGTCATCTCGTTAATTTTGGATTTAATCTGATTTTCGGTTCTCATCCGGAAATCCTCCTGAAAGAAATGAATTTAGGCAACACTAAGGTATTATAATATTATAACGGCAAATAGGGGTGTAACCAAATGAACGCG
>NZ_ASSC01000172.1 GCF_000520735.1 Paenibacillus forsythiae T98 | reverse complement strand
TGTCTCGCTGCCTGTCGTCATCGGCTTCAGCCAGCTGACGACGGGCATGCTGCCAAGGCGCAAGAGTGCCCGCGCCTCGGGACGGCTCCTGCTGTGCGGCGCCGTCCTGCTGGGCCTCGCACTGCTTGCGGCCCGGTACAGCCCGCTGACGCTGCTCGCGGCGCTCGCGGCTCTGCTGCTGCACGAAGGGCTGGTGTGGTACGGCGCTCTGGAGGAGCGCCGCAGCAGCCCCTTCTTCGTGCATCCGCCGCACGGCCTCAAGGTGCTGGCCGTGCTGCCCGGCAGCCCCGCGCAGGAGCTGGGCATCCTGCCGGGCGAGATCTTGCTGAAGGTCAACGGCGAAGCG
>NZ_ASSC01000171.1 GCF_000520735.1 Paenibacillus forsythiae T98 | reverse complement strand
CCGCACAGCGAGACGCTCTGCGTATCCGAGCGGCTGTTCCAGTCCGGTCTCTGCCTTCCCTCCGGCTCCAGCCTGACCCCGGAGCAGCAGCAAAGAGTGATTGACCGTGTTCATGAGACGATGGGAACGGTAGCGGGCAACGTGCGTTAGGTCCGGGCTTGACGGATTGAGGGCATGTTTACCCATGAGAGAGCCTGGAGGGGGCAGAATCATGCGCGGTCCTGGAAGCGGCGGAGCCGTGCAAGGGCCAAGGAAGCGGCCCCCGGGCGCTGGGCAGGCCGGCCATGACCAGCCCTTTCTCTGCTACAGATACCGTTCGCCCGCCGCGCGCGATCTGGCGATGACGGCGGGGGGCCCGTAAGCTACGGCGTAGCCGCCAATATCGGAGAGGACGGTGGCCCCCGCCCCGATAACGGTATGCTCCCCTATGCTGACGGAGTGGATGACGCTTACTCCCAGCGAGAGAACGCTGTAATCGCCAACCGTCACGTTCCCGCCCGTTGTGGCCCCCGGAGCCAGCGTAACATAATCCCCGATCCGGCTGTCATGGTCGATCGAAGCCTTCGGATATAATATGCAGTGCTCGCCGATTAGGGTATCGCTGTTCACGACAGCCCCCGCCATCACGACGGTGCCTTGACCAAGCTTCGCGCCCCTGGCGATCCAGGCGCCTGGATGGACAGCGGTGACAAAGGGGAGGTCCGGGTAACGCAGGGCGATACGGGCGGCGATAAGCGCCCGGGTCCAGTTGTCCCCGATGGCGATGATGCACCCCTTAATTTCCTCCCGATGCTCGGCGATATATTGTTCGTTTCCGAGAACTCGATATCCGTAAATATCGGAGCCGGAGGCTTTATGGCTGTCGAGCAGTCCGAAGATCCGGTACCGCCCTTCCCGCTCAACGGCATCGACTACCGCCTTGGCATGCCCGCCCGCGCCAAATATGACGATGTTGTTCAAGTCAGATCCCCCTTTCTTTGTTCCAATATAGCATACCGCTGCCGGTTCCGGCTCAATTTGTTGTTTTCGCAATATAGCAATTGACAACTTTTAGGCAGGAGTGTTACGCTTGATTTGTGTTCGTTAAATAGAACAAAATTGATTTTCTTGTTCGCTATGTTCCCGGAGGTAAGGAGATATCCCATGAGAGATCCATTTGCTCTGAAGACGGAAGACCTGTCAACCGAAATGCATCTTCTTCTGGCTTTTCTGGCTGCGGAGAAGGGGGAGGATGTGCCGGTCCGCTGTCCGGAGCTGTTCCGCGGGATAGACTGGGAGGCGTTTATCGGGCTGGCTCTGCATCACCGCGTATACCCCAATCTCTATCCCAAGCTGAAAAATTTGGGGGGAGCTGCGGTGCCGCCCGGAGTCATCAGCTGTCTTTATACCTATTACAGCCGAAATACGTTCCAGATGCTTCATTTGAGCGGTGAAATGGAGTTTATCGGGGGGGAACTGGCCCAAAAGAATATCCGCGCGCTCTTCCTGAAGGGACCGGTCATTGCCAAGGATCTCTACGGGGACATATCGCTGCGAACCTCCTGCGATCTGGATCTCCTGATCCCGCTTGCCGATCTGGCGGGGGCGGAGTCCCTGCTGACCGGTCTCGGCTATATCAAGGACGATTATATTCATACCGTGCTTAACGACTGGAAGTGGCGGCATCACCATACAACCTTTACCCATCCGCAGAAGGGAATCAAAGTGGAGCTTCACTGGAGGCTGAATCCCGCGCCGTCCGGAGAGCCTGACTTCGAAGAGCTGTGGAGCCGCAGGCGAAACAGCGGACTGACAAGGGAGCCGATCTCCTACTTGGGGCAGGAGGACCTGTTCCTGTTTCTTGTCTCCCACGGGGCGCGGCACGGATGGTCGAGGCTGCGGTGGCTGCTCGATATCAAGCAGCTGCTGCTCCAGCAGCCGGATGCCGGGAAATTGACCGCGCTGCTCCGCAAGTATCATTACTACCATGTCGGAGGACAGGCGCTGACGCTGGCGGGGAGGCTGCTGGACGCTGAAATTGCCGAAGGGCTTCATGACATGGAGCGGGCCCCGAAGTCGCGGGCAATGGCGCAGGAGGCGATATTTTATTTGGAACAGATGGTCAATCTGCATTCTATTCCTGTGCCCGATGACGTGGCTTCCTATCATAAGCGGCATCAATTCGCGCTGCTCGCGCCGATCCAGAAGCTCAAGTTCATTCTGAGCTTTCTGTTTCCCTACCCGGAGGATGCGGAGACGCTGCCGCTGCCGAAAAATTTGCATTTTCTATACTTTCCCCTGCGGCCTTTTCTGTGGGCCTGGAGAAAAACGGTAGGTGTGCAGAAATGAAAAAGCTGCTGATCGCTTCATATGATATGGAGGTTGGCGGAGTCGAGCGCAGCCTGGCGGGCATGCTTAACCATTTCGACTATGAGTCCTACGCCGTTGACCTTATGCTGTACCGCCACGCCGGAGAATTTATGGAGCTGCTGCCCGCGGCGGCGAATCTTCTTCCCGAGCAGCCGACGTATTCGACATTCCGCAAGTCCATTTATGAAACCTTTCGCGGCGGACACCTGCTGATCGGTCTGGGGCGGCTCTTGTCCAGGCTGCATGCTTCAATGCCGGGAAGAAAGGCAAGCACAGAGTCGGGGTATTACCAGATGCAGCTGATGTGGAAATACACGCTTCCGTTTCTCCCCCGTCTGAACCAGGAATACGATGCCGCGATCAGCTACCTGTGGCCGCACTGCTTTGTCGCCGACAAAGTGACGGCCAGAACGAAGATCGCCTGGATTCATACGGATTACTCCACGGTGGAAACGAATGTCGCCATGGATTTGAAGATGTGGGACAAGTTCGACCGCATTGTGGCGGTGTCCGAAGCCTGTAAAGCGTCCTTTCTGGCAAAGTACCCGAGCCTTGAGCCCAAGGTGATCGTCATGGAGAATCTGACCTCGCCGGAATTTATCCGAACGATGGCCGCCAAGGAATCCGCAGGCGAAATGGCGCGGGACGCCCGCTTCAAGCTCGTTACGGTGGCGAGACTGTCGCATGCCAAAGGCATCGACAACGCGGTCAGAGCGCTCAAGCTGCTGAGGGAACGGGGATATGACGACATCGCCTGGTATGTGGTCGGTTACGGCGGTGATGAGGCGATGATCCGGGGACTGATTGAAGAATACGGCCTTCAGGACCGGTTTATACTTCTCGGCAAGCAAATCAACCCGTATCCGTATATCCGCTGCGCAGATCTGTACGTCCAGCCTTCACGTTATGAGGGGAAGGCGGTGACGGTGACGGAGGCGAAGATTCTCGGCAAGCCGGTGCTGATTACCGATTATACGACGTCCCGCAGTCAGGTGAGCGACGGAGTGGACGGCAGAATCGCGGCCTTGTCGGCGGAGGGGATCGCGGACGGCATCGAGGAGCTGTATCTCCGCCCCGGCGAGCGGGAGAAGCTGGCCGATCATTGCCGCAGGACCGATTACGGCAACAGCTCTGAGCTGGAGAAGCTGTACCGCTGTATGGACGAGGCCGATGCGAAGGAGGATGTTCTCAGTGCGGTATAATGTCAGCGTTATTATTCCGGTATTTAACGCGGAGCTTTATCTTGACGAGTGCATCCGTTCCCTTCAGGCCCAGACTCTCAAGAGCTGCGAATTCATCTTTGTCAACGACGGCTCTGCGGATGGCAGCCGGGCGATTATCGAAGCGGCGATGGAGGACGATTCGCGTATCCGGCTGATCAATCAGGAGAATCACGGAGTCAGCGTCGCGCGAAACCGGGGGCTGGCGATCGCTGCGGGGGAATATGTCGGCTTCGTGGATGCGGACGACTATATCGAAAGCGGGATGTACCATACGCTGTACGGTCAGGCGGTACTGGAAGGCTGCGATGCCGTCGTCTCCAATCTGGAGAGCGAGATTGAAGGGCGGCCGGTCGTGACCCGCTACCCTTTTGACCAGGGACGGCTGCTGGACAGGGAGTTCATCCGGTCGGAAATTCTGCCGCGTTTTTTGCGGAGCGATGATCTGAATACGTCGGTCAACAAGCTGTACAAGCGGAGCGTCATTACAGAGTATTCACTCAAGTTCCCGGAAAAGGTGGCCTTGGGCGAGGATGCGCTGTTCAATATTCACTTTTTTGCCCGGGCCGCTTCCATGAGGTATATCGATTACACGGGTTATCACTACAGAGAGGTGCAGGGGAGCGCCACCAGAAATATTCTGGACAAAGATTACTTTGGCCAGGCACTCCGGGTCTATCATACGGAACCGCCGGAAATATACAGGGAGCTTCTTCCTGAGCCGCTCATCAAGCGACTGCAAGCGGTCCGGTTCATCAAGACGGCCATGGCCTGCATTTATATTTATTTGAAGCCTTCGGGGGCGGTGAAATTTCGGCAGAGGTACCGCTACATAAGCCAAATCATCAACAATCCTCACGTCAGGGAGGCGCTGCCCGTGTATTTCGAGGCGGAATCGGGACAGCTGGGCAGGTTCGAGAAAGCGACCCTATGGATGATCCGAACAAGATTGACGCTGGGCCTCGTAGGCATAGCCGCTTACAGCAGGCTGCGAAACGCCTAATAACAGGAGTGATGAGTCATGAAAATTATGATGTTCGCGCATGGCGGCAGCTTAAACCGGGGATGCGAGGCGATTGTCCGATCCTCCGCTCAAATGATCAAGGAGAATATCAGCGGAGCCCGGGTATTTCTGGCATCCGAGCAGCCGCATACCGACCGGGTCATTCCGAGCCTGGACGGCATTTACGACGGTTCCAAATCGGAGATCGTGAGGCCTTCCCTGAACTGGCTGGTGTCTGCGGTCCGCTTCAAGCTCCTGGGAGACGAGTCGTATGCCACCGGGCTTATCGAACAGAATACGATCAGCCGGATCAAGGATGTCGATGTGTGCATGTCCATCGGAGGGGACAACTACTGCTACGGCGAGCAGCCGGGCTGGTATGAAATTGACCGCAGAGTCAAGAAGCACGGCAAGAAGCTGGTGCTCTGGGGCTGCTCGATCGGCGAGGAGGACATGACGGACCGAAAGCTTGCCGATCTGAAGCTGTTCGACTTGATTTTGGCCCGCGAAAGCCTGACATACGATATGCTGCGGGAGAAGGGCCTCCGGAATGTCCGGCTGTGCGCCGATCCGGCCTTTACGATGGCGAAGGAGGAGCTTCCGCTTCCTGACGGCTGGCAGCCCGGAAATACGATAGGCATCAACTTCAGCCCGCTCGTAGAGGGCCGCAACAAGCAGTCGGGCCCGGCGGTGCGCGAGCTGCTAAAGCATATTTTGCGGACGACGGATATGACGATTGCCCTGACTCCGCATGTGATGGTGGACGGCAACAACGACTATGAGCTTTTGCAAGTATTCCATCAGGAATTGAAAGACACCGGCCGGGTTATTCTGCTGCCCGATCATCTCACGGCGGTTCAATACAAAGGCTATATCGCGCGCATGAGATTCTTCATTGGGGCGAGGACCCATGCCACCATTGCCGCATACTCCAATTTTGTCCCTACCATGGTGCTTGGCTACAGCGTCAAGTCCAAAGGGATTGCCAGGGATCTGTTCGGCACGGAGAAGCTGGTGCTCGGCATTGAGGAGATTTCCAGCGGCGATAATCTGATTGCCAAATTTGACGAAATGCTGGAAGGGGAAGAGGAGCTCAGGGAGAGCTTAAGGCAATCCGTGCCGAAAATCCGGCAAATGTCCTATAAGGCGGTCGACTACTTAAGAGAGCTTGCTCCGAGGTGAACATGAAGAAAAAACTTCTATTTGTTATACCGGGTCTGAATTCCGGCGGCGGCGAACGAAGCCTGATCAATTTGCTGAGCCAGATCGATTATAACGCGTATGAGGTTGATCTTTTCCTGCTAAATCATCAAGGAATGTTCATGGAGTTTATTCCGCCGGAGGTGAAGGTGCTGCCCGTCCCCGAGCGCTACCGACGCTTTGCCCTGCCGCTTCCGCAGGCTCTATTGAAGCTGCTGTTATCGGGACATTTCACACTGGCGTATCACCGGCTCATGTTCAGTCTGAGAAGCCGGGGCGCGGGGAACGACTCCGTGAAAGAGCAGCACAGCTGGAAGCACCTGTCTCCCTTCTTCGGACGGCTTCCCAAGGAATATGATACGGCGATCGGCTTTCTGGAGAAGACCTCGATCTATTTCTGTGTCGAGAAGGCTGTGGCCAGGAGCAAAATCGGCTGGATTCACATCGACTACGACAAGCTGGGGATGGACCCCGCCTTTGACGCCCGCTATTTCGAGCAGCTCCAGCATCTGGTTACGGTATCGGAGGAATGCGCGAACATCCTGGTCAAGAGATTCCCCGAGCAGGACCACAAGGTCAATGTAATCCATAATATTGTGTCCCCGGTGCTGATCCACCAGCTGGCTATGCAGCATCCGCCCGATGATTTCAGCAAGGCTGAGGACGGGATCAACATTCTGTCCATCGGTCGGCTGCACCCGCAAAAGGCTTTCGAGCTTGCCATTGAAGCCTGCAAAATGCTGGTCGATAAAGGCTGCAATGTCCGCTGGAGCGTTATCGGCGATGGGGAGGAGCGGCAGAAGCTGACCCATCTGATCCGCCGTTACGGACTTGAGGACCATTTCAGGCTGCTGGGGCTTCGCTCCAATCCGTATCCGTATATCCGGCAAGCCGATCTGTATGCCCAAACCTCCCGGTTCGAGGGCAAGTCCATTGCAATTGACGAGGCAAAAATATTGAAAAAACCGATCGTCGTCACCAATTTCAGCACCGCCCGTGACCAGATTCGCCACGGCTTCGACGGGCTGATCGTAGACATGAATCCGGCTGCAATTGCGGGCGGCATCGAGCAACTGATCGCGGATCATAGCCTGCGCGCCAAGCTGTCGGATAATCTGGGGCAGCTGGAGCTTGGGACAGAGGATGAGATTCATAAATTTTACAATTTACTCGCATGAGAAGGGTGAGAGCTATGAGCGGGAACAAGAAGCTGCTGTTCGTCATGAATAGTCTGGTCTGCGGAGGCGCGGAGAAGTCACTCATTTCATTGCTCCAATCCATTGATTACTCCCGCTGCGAGGTGGACCTGCTGCTGTTCAAGCATGAGGGCCTCTTTATGAGCAAGATCCCGGATCATGTTCGCCTTCTGGATGCACCACCAAGATACAAGTATTTTGACATGTCCATTCGCACGGCGCTTCTGAACTGTCTCAAAGAAGGCAAGCCCGGTCTTGCCTGGGCGCGGATCAGGGCGGGATTCCTGTTTAGGAAGGAGAGCCATCCGGCCAGACGGGAACAGCTGCTGTGGAAATTCAGCTCGAAGTCTCTCCCCAAGCTGTCCGCCGAATACGATGCCGCCATCGGTTACATGGAGAATTCGCCTATCCGGTATGTGGTGGATAAGGCCAAGGCCCGCCGGAAGATCGGGTTCATTCATAATGACTATGACAAGCTGGGCATGAACCCGGACCTGGACGACAAGTATTTCCGGGAGCTGGACTGCATTGCCACCGTATCCGAGGAATGCGTGCAAATTCTGAAAGACCGGTTTCCCGCCTACAAAGAAAGAATCGTGCTGATGCACAATATCGTCTCTCCCTCCGCCATACTTCAGCTGTCCGCCGATGGGAGTCCCATCAAGAAGCAGGAACAAACAACGATTGTCTCTGTCGGCAGGCTGAATTATCAAAAGGGCTTTAGCATGGCTGTGGAGGCCTGCGATTTGCTTGTCCGCGAAGGGTACGACATCCGTTGGTACATCGTTGGCGAGGGAGAGGAGCGAGGGAGCCTGGAGCGTCTGATTGAGGAGAAGGGGCTTCAGGATATTCTGATCCTGACGGGACTCCGGGAGAATCCGTATCCTTACATCAAGCAGTGCGACATCTATGTGCAGACCTCCTTGTTCGAGGGACGCTGCCTGACGATAACGGAGGCCAAAATTCTGCACAAGCCGATCGTCTCGACCGATTTTGAAGTCATAACCGATCAGTTGACGGATGGCTATAACGGTCTGATTGTCGGCAGGGACGCTCGCTCCATCTACCGGGGCGTCAAGAAGCTGATTGATGATGAAGAATTGAGAGAGCGGTTCATCGGCAATTTGCGGCAGGAAGAGATGGGAACAGAAGACGAGATCCATAAATTGTACCAGTGGATAAGCTAGGTTAAGGGGTGGGGACTATTCCGGGTCTGACGTTTGGCCTCATTATCATTGCAATCGTACTTATTATTGCTTTCATTGACGCGGCGCCGGTCTTTGGAGACTGGCTTGGGAGAATACACATCGGCCGGTACAGCGACAGGCGTGTCTGGGGGACAGCCGTTACGGAAACCGGGATGAAATGGCTGACCCGAACGCCCAAAATCAAGCTTACCGACAACACAAGGCTGATTGTGCTGGATATGCTGAGAGGCAACTATACCCGGCCGGCCATTCAGCACTGGCAGGAGGCTTCCCTGCTGCTTGGCTTTCACAGCTATTTAAGCCATAACAGCGATCCGAAGGCGGAAGCGGCGGTGAACGCCCTGATTGCTGCCAAATTCGGCGGAGGCGGCAAGTGGATTCACCCGCCGCAGCAAGTGGACGGCGCGATCCTGGCTTACGGAGTGATGAAGCATTCCGCCGAGCGGCCAGAGGCGTATAGAGCCGGGATGGATCAGATGTGGGAGCTGATTCAGGAGCATATCGGCGAAGATGGAACGGTGAAGTACCGCAAATCGATGCAGGATTACCGTTATGTCGATACGATCGGCTTTATTTGCCCCTTCCTGGTGGTGTACGGCCTCCGGTATGACAAGCCCGAATGCATCCGGCTCGCTGTAAGACAAATTCAGGAGTATGAGCGGTTTGGAATGCTGCCGGGCACGTCCATGCCGTGCCATGCCTACAGCACCGGGACGAAGTATCCGCTTGGCCTTTACGGCTGGGGGAGAGGACTCGGCTGGTACGCCATCGGCCTGATTGACGCCTGGAGGGAGCTTCCGGACGGTCATGAATGCAAGCAGCCGCTGGAGGAAGCGGTTGTCCGGTTCGCCCGTACCGCGCTTGCGGTTCAGGGGGAGCAAGGACAGTGGAACTGGACGGTGACCAGGCCGGAATCCAGAGCCGATTCCTCGGCGACGGCGATGCTGGCCTGGTTCCTGCTGAATGCGTCGCAGATCGGGGAATTATCCGGGGAATGTGCCGCCGCCGCCGATTCAGCGGTCTCCTATTTAATGGAGGCAACCAGGAGAAGCGGCGCCGTGGATTTTTCCCAGGGGGATACCAAGGACATCGGCGTTTATTCCGTTCTGTTCAATATTCTGCCGTTCACGCAAGGCTTCTGCATCCGATTGGCGAATTCGAAGGATCAATAGGCAGGGGATGTACATGCGAGTAAAGAACTCCATCATTAATATTATGGCGGGCATCGGCAATCAACTGGTGATCACCCTGCTGAGCTTTGTCTCCCGAACCGTCTTCATCAACAGCCTGGGCATCGAGTATTTGGGCGTGAACGGATTGTTCACGAATATTCTCTCCATGCTGACGCTGGCGGAGGCGGGAATCGGGACGAGCATTATGTACAGTCTCTACAAGCCGGTGGCGGAGAATGATTATGAGAAGATCGGCCGGTTAATGCGGCTGTACCGCAGGGCGTACCTTGTCATCGCGCTTGTGGTGACCCTGCTCGGCCTGTCGGTAATGCCTTTTCTGAATGTGATCGTCAAGGACCACAGCGTCGAGCACCTCCATTGGATTTACCTGATCTTTCTGCTTAATACGGTAACACCCTATTTTTTCTCCTATAAAAATGCATTCCTGAGCGTCAATCAGAAGAACTATATCGTAACCGCCGCCTTCTCGGTGACTTCCATTATTTCCGCCTGCCTGAAGATCGGCATTCTGTATTATACGTCGAACTACATCCTGTTTCTGATCGTGGACAGCGTTCTGACGGTCATAACCTCCATCCTGTTAACGGTCATCGCGAACCGGAAGTATCCGTATCTGAGGCAGAAGGCGGCAGGCAAGCTTGATACCGGAACCCGGAATGGAATTGTCAGGAATGTAAAAGCGATCGTGGTTCAGAATATCGGCAGCTATCTGGTGCTCGAAACGGAAAGCATCCTCATCTCCACCTTTGTCAGCCTCAAGGCCGTTGGCCTGTATTCCAACTATAAAATGCTGATTGACATCGCCAGAACCTTCATCAACCAGGTATTCATCAACCTGTATCACAGCGTCGGAAATCTTGTATCAAGCGAAAGCACGGAGAAAATATACAGCGTCTACAAGGTCATGCGGCTGCTCAGCTTCTGGCTGTACTCCCTGCTGTCGATCCTGTTATATATCGTGCTCGCGCCGTTTATTACGCTGTGGATCGGTGAGAAGTTCCTGATGAGCAGCGGGGTTCTTGCTGTTCTGGTGCTGCTGTTCTTCGAGCGCGGGATGCGCAATCCGATCACGACCGTGAAGACGACGGCGGGGATTTTTCAGGAAGACCGGTATGTTCCGCTCGCTCAGGCGGCGGTCGGTCTGGGGATTTCCATCATTCTGGTGCGGCAAATCGGGATTGCGGGCGTCTTCATCGGCTCGCTGGCCGGGGCTTTAGCCATGCCTTTCTGGACAACGCCTTATCTGGTCTATAAAAAGGTGTTTCACCGGTCCGTCTCGGAGCACTACCGATCTTATGCATACTTTACTATAATAGGGGTAGGCGCTTTTTTTGCGGCCTATTCTGCGAGCGGCCTGATCCATGCGGGCAGCTTTCCGCTTCTTCTGCTTAAGGCGGCGGTCGCATTCGTCATTGTCAATCTCATCTATGTGCTGTTCTTTCACCGCAGAGACGAATTTGCCTACCTGCAAGGGATTGCCAGAACGCTGCTTGGAAAGATCACTGTGAGGTTCGGCCCATTAAACAAGACGGAGGTTGATTAGGATGGCTATTC
>NZ_ASSC01000170.1 GCF_000520735.1 Paenibacillus forsythiae T98 | reverse complement strand
CCCGGGCAAAGCCGCAGGATAGTGGCTAACGGCCCCCGACTGTCAAAAAGTCCGGCTCCCGCCTTGCGGAAACCGGACCTATCGGACACTTACATGGTCACATCTTTCTTGCCCGTCAGCTTGAAGAAGAGCAGCAGCGACAGGACGGTGATAACGGTAAGCAGCGTGGACAAGGCAGCGGCCACACCGTAATTCCCCCGGACAACCTCCGTATATACGGCTACGGTCATGGTTCGGGTCTGTCCGGTGTACAAAATAATCGAGGTGCTCAGCTCCGTAATAATGCTGATCCAGCTTAATATTGCGCCGGCGATTACACCCGGGAGCATCATCGGCACCGTAATCCGGAAGAAGGTCTTCATGGTGGACGCGCCCAGACTAATCGAGGCCTCCTCAATGCTGTCATTCACCTGATGCAGCACGGCGGCGCTGGAACGGATCGTGTAGGGCAAGCGCCGGATGACGAAGGCCGCGATCAATATGGCGGCCGTTCCGCTCAAGAGAACCGGCGGCTTGTTGAAGGTTACGAGAAGCGCGATGCCGAGGATCGAACCGGGCACAATGTACGGCATCATCGTGAAGGTATCCAATAGATTCGCGACAGCGCCCTTACGTTTCACCGTGGCATAGGCGATGAGAACAGCCGCAAGCGTAATGATGATGATTGTAATAATCGCCAGGAAGAAGGTATTGTAAATCGAATCGCCAACCTTGGTAAAGGCGGCGCGGTAGCTGTCAAGCGAATAGCCGTCCACGAAAATTTTGCCCGAGGTCTTGAGAAATGAAGTATACGCCACATAGATTTGCGGCATCATAGCCAGGATGGTGAACAGGTAGACATAGGCGTGGGCGGCAATATTCGCCAGCCCTTTCTTTGGCTTCGGCTCGATCGGGTTCAGCGCGCTCATGCTGTAGGACTTGCGGTTGGCGATATACTTTTGCAGCAGGAAGACCGCGGTCGTGAACAGAACGACGACAACGCTGATGGCAGCCGCGAAGCCGTCGTCGCCGCCAACCTCACTGATGAATTCGTTGAAGATCAGGACAGGCACCGTCCGGAAGCCCTCCCCGATCAGCATCGGCGTGCCGAAATCGGCGAATGCCCGCATGAACACGAGCAGGCCGCCCGCAAGCAGCGTTGGCGTGATGAGCGGCACGAGCACCTTCCACATTTTGCGAAGACCCGTGCAGTTCATGCTCTCCGCCGCTTCCATCAGGGAATGATCGACATTCTTCAGCGCGCCCGAGACATACATGAAGATCAGCGGCGACAGCTGCAGAGTCAGGACGAGCAGAATGCCGGTGAACCCGTAAATATCGGGCATGTGCAGCCCGAGCACCCGCTCGGCGAATTTGGTGATGACCCCGCTTCTGCCCAGCAGCAGAATCCACGCGTACGCCCCGATGAACGGTGCGGACATGGAAGAAATCAGGATCAGGACCTGGATTGCGGCGCTGCCTTTAATCTTTATGGTGGACATGATATACGCGAGCGGACCGGCAACGATAACCGATAACACCGTTACGCATACCGTCACCTTGAGGCTGTTCCACACGGCACTCATGTAATAGGCTTTGCTGAAAAATTTGTGGAAATAAGCGAGCGAGAATGCGCCCGTGGTCCCGTCAAAGAAGCTTTTAATCAGAATCATGAAGAGCGGCAAAGCCAGAAAGACAATATAACCCAGAAAAATAACAGCGGTAATCCATGACCATATATCTCTTCGCTTCATCGAATGGTTCATAAGCGCGTTCCCCTGGTCAGGTTGACTTCTCCCGATGCGTCATAGACGTTGATGGTCCGCGGATCAACCTTCAGTCTCACGGTCTCCCCCGGCTCCATCCGGCCGCTTCCGGCGGACGGCTGAATAATTTCAACCTCTTGCCCATTCTCCAGCTCCACCTTCAGGTGAGTGTTCAGACCGAGAAAAATGCTGCTCACGATCTTCCCTCCGAGACCGTGGCCGTCATCGGACAAAGCGAATTCCTCCGGCCGCACGGACAGCTTCACATTTTGCTCGGAACCACGCGCCATATCCGGCTTCAACCCGGGTATCCGCTCCGTGTAGCTGCCCCCGATACGCACGGCCGCCTCTCCGTCTTCGCCCGGGGACATCACCGCGTCCATAATATTGGTGCGCCCGATAAAGGTCGCCACGAACAGGTTGGCCGGACGCTGATAGATTTCCCGGGGCGTGCCCACATGCTGAATGACGCCGGATTTCATGACCGCAATCCGGTCCGAAACCGCCATCGCCTCCTCCTGATCATGCGTCACATATACGGTTGTAATCCCAACCTCCCGCTGAATCTCCTTGATCGCATTCCGCATATCAACCCGAAGCTGGGCATCCAGGTTGGACAGCGGCTCATCCATCAGCAGGACATCCGGGCGGATCACGATGGCTCTGGCCAGCGCCACACGCTGCTGCTGTCCGCCGGACAAATTCTTCGGCATCCGGTCCCGGTAAGGCTCGATTTGGACCACCTTCAGCATCTCCTGGACTCTCCGCGCTCTTTCCGCCTTGTCGGTCTTTCGGTTGGTAAGGCCGAACTCCACATTTTGCGAGACATTCAGATGGGGGAAGATCGCATAATTCTGAAATACCATGCCGATGTTCCGCTTGCCCGGAGCAACCTGGTTTATGACCCGGTCATTAAATGCAAGGCTGCCCCCTTCAATGCTGTTGAATCCCGCGATCATCCGCAGCAGGGTCGTCTTCCCACACCCCGAAGGGCCCAAAAGGGTGAAGAATTCGCCCTTTTGGATCTCCAGAGACAGCTCGGGGATTACTGTTGTATTGCCGTATTTCTTGACTATTTCACGAAATGAGATCGTAACGCTCATGTAAACACCCGCTTTGCTTGGATTACTTGGACAGGCTGGTGAACAGCTCCGTATATTTCTCAACAATGTCTTTCTTATGTTCGCTGACATAAGTAATGTCTTCTTCAATCACTTTAATCTGATCCATTGGCGTCATATAGCTTCCGAGCTGCGCGTCGGCTCTAAGCGGCCGGTTCGTTGTCTCCGTGCCGAGGGCGTCCTGCGCCTCCTTGGAGATCAGGAAGTCGATGAATTTCTTGGCGTTCTCCTCATGCTTCGCGCCCTTGACAATCCCGGCCACCCCGTCCAGGAACACCGTTCCCTCCGAAGGGTACACGACGCGGACCGGAGCCCCGTCTCTGACATAGCTTGCGGCCGGATCTTCATACGTCAGCGCCACGATATACTCGCCGTCGGCTACGCTCTTGTGCGCCTTGCTGGAGCTGCCGGCGATTTTGCCGTCCAGATTCTTGATCAGCTCACCGACATAATTCCATCCGGCGTCGGAGGTGTAGTCGTTGCCCTTGGCTTTCAGCATATTGGTCAGCTGGTGGAAGGCCGAGCTGGAGTTGGTCGGGTCCGCCATCGCGATCTTGCCTTTCAGCTCCGGCTTCAGCAGGTCCTCGTAGCTGTCGATTTTAATATCTCCGGCCAAGTTGGTGTTGACCAGCATTACACTGCCGTCGGAGACATAGGAAGTCATGATGCCTGTCGTGTTGCGGTGGCCTTCAAGCAAATACTGGTCATTAGGCGACACGTATTTCTCGAACAGATCGGCGTTCGCGTTGAACAGATCAAATGCGCCGCCGAACATCACGTCGGCATAGGCATTGCCTTTCTCCGACTGGATTCGTTTAATCAGCTCGCCGCTGCCCGCAGACACCAGCTCAACCGTAATCCCGGTCTGCTTCTCGAACATCGGAACCAGCGCGTTAATCATGCTTTCGCTGTTCGGCGTATAGACTACAAGCTTATTTGAACCGCTTGCTTCGTTTCCTTCCGAACCGGAATTTCCACAAGCTGCCAACACTCCGGCCAATAACGTAAGAATTACTGACAACCTCAACCACTTCATCATCCTTCTTGCCCCCTCATTTGGAATATACGTTCATTCTATCAGCCCCAAATTTGTTTAAAATCCTAAAATTCGATAATATCGTCTAAAATACGCAACTAACTTGTCGTATTATGTAGTATATCCTCACATAGCGTCCATTTTTCTGCAAATCAAAAAAAGCCCTCGATTCACGAGGGCTCAACAGTAACACTTTAAAATTAATTCATACCTCTTGAGTTAGAAATCGGTCGTGCTTGAAGCAGTTTTCCCAAAATATTGTCCATTAACGTTATATGACCCACCACTCCATTGAAGTATATAGTTTCCACCACGCATGCCTTGTGGGTAACCTTCCAGCCAGTTTCTCCAATCGAGATAATCGTTGGCAGGAATATCTTTACTAAAGTACACTTTACCGCTTTCTAAGTGCGTTAAGTTTACATGTACTGGGTGGCTACTAAAGTTATGCATATAAAGTTTAAGATGACTATATCCAGTATTTACATTAAAGAAATTTTGTACATTTGCTGTTCCATTATTTGCCGTATCACTCCAAGTATCATCTACCAGCATAGGGGTTATGATACTCTTTCCATCCAAAGATTTAGTAGATGTCGTATTTTCGCTCGGGCTTGCCACTACACCGGATTCAGAAGTATATGTACTCTCTTGAATTGTACTCGCTGTAGCCGCTACTGTCACACATGTTGCCAGAGCTAAAGTTGTAAGAAAAGCTCCTTTTTTCTTCATTCTTAATCCCCCACT
>NZ_ASSC01000169.1 GCF_000520735.1 Paenibacillus forsythiae T98 | reverse complement strand
CCCGCCGCCGAAATTGCTGCGGCCGCCTGCGCCGAAGCCGCGGCTACCGTAAGCCCCGCCTGCGTCGCTGCCCCGACGGAAGCGGTCTGGCGTCATGACGGTGTCTTCCTTCAGTTCCTCCGGAATCTCGTCCAGGAAGCGGGACGGCGGGTTGGCCGTTGTCCGCCCGAACAGCGTGCGCGCACGCGCGCAGGAGAGGAACAACTGCTTCTCGGCGCGGGTAATGCCCACATACGCGAGCCGCCGCTCCTCTTCCAGTTCATCGTTGTCCTGGAAGGCGCGGCTGTGCGGGAATACCCCTTCCTCCATGCCGATGATGAACACGACCGGAAACTCCAGCCCCTTCGCGCTGTGCATCGTCATCAGCACGACGGCGTCGCTGCGGTCATCCTCCGTATCGTTCATGCTGTCGATGTCGGCGATCAAAGCGAGATCGGTGAGGAAGGAGACCAGCGACTTGTCATCGTTATTTTTCTCAAATTCCATCGTCACGGACAAGAACTCTTCAATATTCTCCAAGCGGGAGCGCGATTCGATCGTGTTCTCCTTCTGCAGCTCCAGCTTGTACTGCGACATTTCCAGCACCTTCTCCGTCAGCTCCGTCACCGACAGGAATTCCACCATCCGGTGGAGCGCCAGAATCATATCGTAGAACTCGACCAGCGCATTCCGCGTCCGTCCCGCGAATCCCAGGTCGTCTACGGTTTCCAGCACACGGAAGATGGATATCCCCCGCGATGCCGCCGCGCCCGTAAGCTTGGCGACCGTCGTGTCGCCGAGCCCTCTTTTGGGAACATTGATCACCCGGGTCAAGCTGATATCGTCGTCGGGGTTGGACAGCAGCCGCAGATAAGCGAGCAGGTCCTTGATTTCTTTGCGGTCGTAGAACTTGATGCCCCCGACAATCTGGTACGGTATATCTGATTTAATGAGAATTTCCTCTATGACCCGCGACTGGGCGTTCGTCCGGTACAGGATCGCATGATCCTGGTATGACTTGCCCTTTTTCACACTCTTGCTGATTTCCCCGGATACAAAATAACCCTCGTCATGCTCCGAGTCGGCCCGGTATACCTTGATCTTCGGCCCTTCCTCCGAATCCGTCCACAGCTTCTTCGGCTTGCGTCCCGTATTCAGCGCGATCACGCCGTTGGCGGCGTTCAGAATGTTCGAGGTCGAGCGGTAGTTCTGCTCCAGCAGAATGACCTTGGCTTCCGGGTAGTCCGCCTCAAAGTTGAGAATGTTGCTGATGTCGGCGCCGCGCCAGCGGTAGATCGACTGGTCGCTGTCGCCGACGACGCAAATATTGTGATGGCTGTCGGCCAGCATGCGGCAAAGCATGTACTGCGCCCGGTTCGTATCCTGATACTCGTCCACATGGATGTATTTGAATTTCCGCTGGTAGAAATCGAGCACCTCGGGCACTTCCTTGAACAGCTGAATGGTCGTCATGATCAGATCGTCGAAATCGAGCGAGTTGTTGCTCTTGAGCTTCTTCTGGTACATCGTATATATTTTGGCAACGAGGCCTTCAAAATAATCCCCGATCTTCCGCTCATACTGCTCAGGCGTCACCAGCTCGTTCTTGGCCGCGCTGATCACCGACTGCACCGCCTTTGGCTCGAACTTCTTGGTGTCGATATTCAGTTCCTTCATGCAGGCGCGGATAACGGAGAGCTGGTCCGTGGAATCCAGAATCGAGAAGTTGGAGGTAAACCCGATCCGTTCAATATCCTTCCGCAGTATCCGCACGCACATGGAGTGGAACGTCGATACCCAAATATCGCGACCTTCCGGCCCAACGAGCCTGGATACCCGATCCTGCATTTCCCTGGCCGCCTTGTTCGTGAACGTAATGGCAAGAATCGCCCAGGGCGGAGCCTTGCGGCCTGCGATCAGCCAGGCAATTCGGTGGGTCAGCACCCTGGTCTTGCCGCTTCCCGCTCCGGCCATAATCAGCAGCGGACCATCGGTCGCCTCGACCGCCTGGCGCTGGGGAGGATTGAGCCGGCTTACGGCATCTTGTATGTTAACGGATTGCATGAGGGCATGCCCCTTTCCAGTAGCTAAAATGGCTTGTATTCTCAAGCAAATTATCAAGTGGTTCTGTACGGAACTACTACTATATCGACCAATCTATCCGCCAAATGGCGGCGTTCTCTTGA
>NZ_ASSC01000168.1 GCF_000520735.1 Paenibacillus forsythiae T98 | reverse complement strand
GCTGATCGAACGCGTCGGAATCACTTCGATCTTCGTGACGCATGACCAGGACGAGGCAATCGAAGTGGCCGACGAGATTATGATTATCAACCAGGGCCGTCTCGAACAGAAGGGTACGCCGTGGGATATTTACAAGGAGCCGAAGACAACGTTCGTGGCGACCTTTATCGGCGAGTCGACTCTGATCGAGAATGCGGGCGAGCTGAAAGGGTTCAAGTCGACCGAAGGCAGCCAGCCTACCAAGGCGCTGATCCGTCCGGAGTATATTGAGGTAGGAGACCGCGAGGAGTTCGACATGGCTTCTGCAACCGAGAAGGGCATCGTCAAGCATTTGCAATTCCGGGGCAGTGAATGGCTGGTTGAGGTGGAAGTGAACGGTCACAAGCTGGTTACCTACCGTTCGCTGGAGAAGGAGACGCTGCAGGTAGGGCAAGAGCTTGCCGTGCTGGTGCACCGCGCCTATTTGTTCAACGACGAGCGCAGCTGGATTCAGGAGAACAGCCTGAAGGAAGATCCGATGCCAGTTTACATTTAAGATCATATCAGAACTCCCCTCAAAGTCATCGCCAGCGAGCTTATGAAGCGCCGGAATTGCTTTGGGGGGGATTTTTTATCAGGAATGAGGCTTGGGATGAAGCATTTCAAAAGGAGCAGACAACTGCACGGATGGCTTGCCGTATTGCTGCTGGCGCTGGCGATCTCCGGCTGCGGAGGCGAAGGAAACCGCACGGCGGACTTGGCGGGAGCAGGCGGTACGACTTTAGTAATTGGCTCTTACAGCGTGGCCAAGGACGCGGTGGAGGAGATTTTGCCGCTGTTTGCGAAAGAATGGAAGAATGAAACCGGACGTACGATAACGTTCCAGCAGTCGTATGAGGCATCGGGAACTCAGGCCCGGGCGATTGCCGGGGGATTCGAGGCTGATGTGACGCTTCTCGCGATGGAAGGCGATGTCGATAAGCTCGTCGACGCAGGGCTGGTGAAGCCGTCCTGGAAGGAACGGAGCGGCGGCATGGTGACGCGTTCAATTGTTGTGATGGGTACGCGTGAGGGCAACCCGAAAGGGATCAAGGATTTTGCCGATTTGACGAAACCCGGCATTAAAGTGTTGTACCCCAATCCGAAGACCTCGGGCGGCGCGCAGTGGGACATCAACGCAATCTACGGCGCAGGACTGAAGCAGTCGGAGGAGAAGGAGGGCAAGAAGGACCCGGCGGCAGCCAAGAGCTTTCTGACGAGCGTGCATGCCAATGTGGAGTCGCTCGACAAGAGCGGGCGCGCTTCGATGGCGGCATTTGAGTATGGTGTCGGCGATGTGATCGTAACCTATGAGAATGAACTGCTGGCACGGATTGCCCAAGGCGTGAAGTACGAGGTGGTCATTCCCAGGGACACGATTCTGATCGAGAATCCGGCGGCGGTGGTTGATAAATACGCGGATAAGCATGGCAGCCGGGAGGCGGCCGAAGCCTTCGTGAGCTTCCTGCGGACATCTGAGGCGCAGGAGATCTTCGCCAAGCATGGTTTCCGGCCCGTAGACCAGGAAGTGTACGAGGCGAACAAGAGTCGTTTCCCTGTTCCCCCGGGATTGTTCGATATCGGCTACCTGGGCGGATGGGACAAGGTACGGAGCACGCTGTACTCGAAGCGGGGCGTATGGTATCAGGTGCTTGCGGGAATTTAAGGCGATGGAAGAGGCAGACAGTCCTTCATGAGAGGGCGGTCTGCTTTTTTTCGTGAATTGAGGGAGCTGCCGCTCCGGTTCTTCTTGCTTTCGGGACGATGGGCTTCCCGCCGTATTAGGCAGACAGCGCTTTCCTGTCTTATAATAGAGGGTAGGCAACGGAAGACAGGCTGAACTTTCCAAGTGAAATGAGAAGGGGGAGCAGAGAATGGACACATTGACGTTCCTGGGTACGGGCGACGCTATGGGTACGCCAAGAGTATATTGCGATTGTCCGGTATGCGAGGAAGCGAGAACAGGCGGGATCAATGCGCGGCTGCGGTCCTCTGTGCTGGTGGATAATGGAGACGATTTTTTCGTAATCGACTGCGGGCCGGACTGGCGGCGGCAGATGGAATCGCTGAATATTCGAGTCATGCGCAGGCTGCTGGTGACCCATGGTCACTTTGACCATATCGGCGGCCTTCCGGAATGGGCGGATGCCTGCCGCTGGACGGGAATCAGGGGAGAGCTGTATGCGCCGGCGGAGGTCCTCCCTATTATTTTGCGGCAGTATCCGTGGCTGGGCAACCAAATTGAGATGATTCCTCTGGATGACGGGATCACGCTGGACGGCTGGCAAATCGCCACCTGGAGGGTGAACCACGGCAAGAACGGCTACTCCTACGCATTCAGGCTGGACAAGAACGGCTATGCCTGGGTGTATTGCCCGGATTCGATTTCCTTGGGGGAGGAGGAGACCCGGTTAATGCGGGAAGCGGATCTGCTGGTGCTGGGTACTAGCTTTTACTACGAGGAAGCCGAGCTGTCCACCCGTTCCGTCTATGATATGACCGAGGCGGCGGTGCTGCTTGCAGGTGTGCGGCCGCGCCGCGCCGTATATACGCATATGTCGCATGATGTGGATCTCAGGAAGACTTACGAGCTGCCGGACAATGTGGAGCTTGGCTATGCGGGCAAGACCGTGCCACTGGGGAGACGGGTTGAAGAATGACACTTGGGCCCGCAGCTCAAGACGGATTGGGGTTAAAATGGAAGCCCGTTTCGACCTGAGAAGGGACAGATATTAGGTTTTGCATGGGGAAAACAAAACATAGATTTAACAGGGGCCGTCACATTCGTGTGATGGTTTTATTCTTTTTCTCGAATAAATATCCATAAAGAACCAAGGATTCTAGTTAAATCATTTACATTATTAATTACGCAAAATTTAAATATTAGCCTTTTTACAGACTGTCTAGTGTGCCCGAAATTGAAACAATGCTAAGGTGTGATTAAATCTGACAAGCCGGATTCCTGGGGCAGCTTAACTGACATGAAGGGGAAACGAGCTGTCAGCCTAATTTTCAGACAAAAAGGGGGAAAGGTCGGACAAAGGGTCATTGTCAGTCATTGTTGCTTGCTAAATCATCATAATAGGAGGCTAGTTGATAAAGATGAAACGGATGAGAACATTCTGGTTGTATTTGCTGGTGACTGTGATGATTGTGGTGCTGTCAGCATGCGGCCAATCGGACAATACAGACAACGCCTCCGGCAACGCGGGTAATGCGGGCAACGGGGGGCAAAAGCAAGTGGAGCTTTCATTCATGACAACCTGGTCGGAATCCGACCCGTTTACAGGCGTCTATTATAAAAATGCAATGGCTTTCGAGAAGGCCAATCCGGATATCAAGCTGGATATTGAGACCATCCCTTACAATGATTATCCTGTCAAATTAAATACAACGGCGGCCGGGGGCAATCTGCCGGACCTGATTCTGATGATCGGCGGAGGCTCCATGTTCGAACAGATCGCCCGTTCCGGCTCGCTGATGCCGATTGACGACATGATGGGCAACTGGAAGGAAGATTTTTTGCCAGCCTCGAAAATCAAGGAATTTAACGTCGATGGCAAGCAGTACGGGATTCCGGGCGAGATTTCATACGCTACTGTGATTTATTACAACAAAAAAATAATGAAGGACGCGGGTTATACCGAGTTTCCGAAGACGTATGAAGCCTTCAAAGCGATGGTGAAGGATCTCAAGGCCAAAAATATTACTCCGATTTCCTATGGCAATAAAACGGGCAGCGTCCTGCTGGCGTCGCTCCTTTCGCCTCTTAACGAAAGGATTTCCGGCTCCGGTCTGTACGAGGAGATCAAGTCGGGCAAGCAGAAGTTTACCGATACGGAATTTATGACCGCTCTGAAGGATATCAAGGAGCTGTCCGATATGGGAGCCTTCAATGTTGACCTGAACAGTATTGATAACGTGCAGGCCACCAATCTGTTCCTCTCCGGAAAATCTGCAATGTATATTGACGGCAGCTGGGGAGCGAAGCAAATTTCCAAGGACAAAGCCGCCGATTTTGAAGTAGGCTTTGCCCTGTTCCCGCAAATCGAGGGCGGCAAGGGCAGCATGTCCGCCATGCCTGCCGCGACCAATCAGGGGGTCGTCCTGAACGCGAAGCTGGATGATGCCAAAAAGGCGGCTGCCGAGAAATTCCTGCAATTCATGTACAGCAAGGAGTCGTACCAAAATATTATTCGCGACGGCAATATGGTTCCGGCCAATGTGGAAACACCGGCGGATGTCGATCCTTTGTTCAAGGAGATGACCGGCACATTTGCCGGTATTAAGGAAATTGCTCCGGTATATGACGTTGCGATGCCTGCTACCGTAGTCACGGCAACCAAGAATGGCCTTCAGGGACTGACAACTCCAGGCGGAACCACTCCTGAGGCAGTAGCGGATTCACTTCAGAAGGAATTAGGCCAATAAGATGTTCTTCGGGCGAAGGGCTGAGCCTGGCTCTTCGCCTTCAATTTTACCGGAGGTACTGCACATGCAGATTTTTCTTCGCCATAAATGGATAATAGCGGCGGGGCTTATTCCAGCTATAGCCATATACACGATGTTCTCGATCTATCCGATTCTGAGCTCAGTCTATTACTCGTTTTTCAAATGGGACGGTTTCTCGCCGAAGCAGTGGTACGGACTCCAGAATTATGCCAATTTGATCGAAGACGGGGTATTCTGGCAATCCATCCGCAATAATCTTTATTTCGTGCTCTTCTCGGTATTGGGGGAAATTCCGCTTGGCCTGTATCTTGCCATGATGCTGCACGGGAAGCTGTTTCGGAGAGATGGCATTTTCAGAACCGTCTTCTTCATGCCCGTGGTGATATCGACCATTGTCGTCTCCCTGATCTGGAATATGTTCTACAATTACCAATTTGGACTTGTCAATACGGCGCTTCGGGCCGTCGGCCTCGATGATTGGGCCCAGAACTGGCTTGGCAATCCGAAGCTTGCTATTTTCGTGCTGTGTATTGTTGTCGTCTGGCAGTACACCGGGTTGTACATGGTCATCTTTCTGGCCGCGCTGCAAAATGTGCCGTCGGAGGTGCTGGAAGCAGCGGAGCTGGATGGGGCTGTCGGCATCAAAAGAACCTGGAACATCGTGGTGCCGATCATTGCGGACACGATTTTTGCTTCGGTGGTGCTATGTATAAGCGGAGCGCTTCGCGCGTTCGATTTGATCTATGTCATGACGAACGGAGGACCCAGCCATTCCACGGAAGTTGGCGCTACGTATATGTTCTCCCAAACGTTCAGCTCGATGAAGTACGGATACGGAAGCGCTATTTCTACAGCCATTATCATTATCAGCTTTGGCCTGATTATTATAAGCCAGTTCATTTTGCGATCTGTGAAGAGGTGATTCTTCTAAAATGGAACAACGACTGCGGCCCAAACGGTCCCTATCGGCCCAGATCCACCGTCTGGTGCTCCTGCTGCTGCTTGTCATCAATATCTATCCTCTGCTCTGGATGGTTCTCAATTCGCTGAAAACCGAGCAGGAGTTGACCGCGAATCCGTTCGGAATCGCCCGACAGCCGGTCTGGAGCAACTATGTCGAAGCCTGGAAGGTAGCGAAGCTGGGTCCGTATCTGTTGAACAGTATTATCGTTACACTGTCTGCGGTAGTGCTTACGCTGCTGGTCGGAGCATTGGCCGCATTTTTTCTGAGCCGGTTTGAGTTCAAATCCAAAGGCTTCCTGCTCGTCTACTTCACCTTTGGCATGCTGATCCCGATTCACGCGACCCTCGTTCCCTTGTTCATTGAGATGCGGACCCTGAATCTGATGGATAACCGGTTGACCTTGCTCCTGCCTTATACTGCCTTTAATCTGCCAATTACGATATTCATTCTTGCCGGTTTCATGAATGCCTTCCCGAAGGAAGTGGAGGAGGCCGGCATTATGGATGGTTGTAGCGTCATGGGCATTTTCGGGAGGCTGATTCTTCCCATGCTGACGCCCGCGCTCGCCACGGCTTTTATCATCAATTTTCTGAATAACTGGAACGAGTTCTCCTTCGCGCTGGTGCTGATTACCGACGGTGCTTTAAAGACGCTTCCGATCGGCCTGGCCAGCTTTGCCGGTCAGTACAACCGCAGCTACACGCTGCAAATGGCGGGGTTGACCATCGTTCTGGTGCCCACGCTCCTGTTCTATCTTTCGGTGCAGAAATATCTGACCGCCGGAATGACCGCCGGAGCGGTCAAAGGATAACGGACGTCCGGTTACAGATCAAGCTTGGGGTGAACACAATCATGAAGCGAAAAATAATACTGGATTGCGATCCCGGGCATGATGACGCGATTGCGATCCTGGTCGCTGCGGCGCATCCCGGCCTAGAGCTGCTCGCCATCACCACGGTAGCCGGCAACGCCGATTTGGGGAAGACAACGCTTAACGCGCTCAAGGTATGCGAAATTGCGGGACTGAGCGGGGTGCC
>NZ_ASSC01000167.1 GCF_000520735.1 Paenibacillus forsythiae T98 | reverse complement strand
CGCGCTGCGGCGGCAGCTTCATGCCCTCGGGCCAGTCGCCGCCGGTGATTTTGGCGCGGAAATATCCGGCGATTTGCGCGTAGATCGGCTGAGGCGAAGCCCGGTCCGGACGCCAGTCCGCCAAGGAAGCGCCGCTGCTGCGGGGCGGCGGAATACGGGTCTGTGACTGCATGAAACCTTTCCCCCTTTAAGTAATATTCCTTACCTTCGTATATGGATCACAGTATAGCATGATGACAGGAGCCGGTTCATTTGGTTGGGGGGCAGGCCCTGCATTTGGATGGTCACGAAAGGATAGAGAAGGCTGTAATATTCGTTAAAGACCCGAATTAGACGCGGGCATTTACCGGAGAAAGGGAGGACCAAGGCAGTATGGAAGCCGCCATTCATGGAATAGTGTTGGCAATTGGCCTTATTCTGCCGCTGGGAGCGCAGAATATCTTTGTGTTTAATCAGGGGGCGCTGCAGCTGCGGTATACGCGGGCGCTTCCCGCCGTAATCACGGCAGCGCTGTGCGATACGCTGCTGATTCTCGCAGCCGTAGGGGGAGCAGCTCTCGCCGTACTGTCGCTGAAATGGCTAACCCCTTTTATTTACGGAGCAGGCGCTTGCTTTTTAACTGTGATGGGCTGGAAAATCCTGCGAGGGAGCCAGGCGGGGAATCGCGCTGTTACGCTTCCTGCCAAAGAGCAGATCGCCTACGCGCTGTCGGTGTCGCTGCTGAATCCGCATGCCCTGATGGACACGGTGGGCGTGATCGGCACAAGCTCCCTCCAGTATGGCGGGGCGGAGCGCTGGGCGTTCGCCGCAGCCGCCTCCGGGGTATCATGGCTGTGGTTCATGACTCTGGCCGCCACCGGAAGCGCGCTCGGCAAGGCCGATCCCTCCGGCAGACGGGTACGCGCGCTGAACAGGGTCTCCGCGCTGCTCCTTTGGGGAATGGCCGGATATATGCTCCGGCAGCTGTGGAACGTGCTTTCGGCTTAACCGCCGATTTGCGACATGCGGCGGCTTGTAGGCGTATGGCTCTGGGCTTTCTTCTCCAGCGCCAGCGCCATTTCATGGTTA
>NZ_ASSC01000166.1 GCF_000520735.1 Paenibacillus forsythiae T98 | reverse complement strand
GTTTCTTCATCATTTGTATAATAAACCGGACACTTCCGCCTCTTCTTTGACAAAGGGCAGCATGAACCTGAAGATGGAGCCGCGCGCTTCCTCGCTCTCCACAAAGATGGTCCCGCCCATCAATTCCACGAGCTGTTTGCAGATGGCAAGCCCGAGCCCCGTTCCGCCATATTTACGGTTAATCGAAGGATGCAATTGGGAGAAGGACTGGAACAGCAGGCCGAGCTTGTCCTCGGCAATGCCGACGCCGGTATCTCTGACGGAGAATTCAAGCAGATAGGTCGGCGATTCCGGCAGCAGAATGTTCTTGACCGACAGCGTTACGCTTCCCTTCTCGGTGAATTTCAGCGCGTTGCCGACCAGATTGACGATAATCTGCCGAAGACGGCTCGGATCGGCCTTGATCGTCTCGGGCACACTGGTATCCGCCCACCACCGAAGCGCGAGTCCCTTCTCCTCCGCCTTCGGAGTAAACAGGTCGATAACGGCTGCAAGCATCTCCCTCAGGTCGAACTGTTCAGGCTCCAGCGGCATCTTGCCGGCTTCAATCTTGCTGAAATCGAGGATGTCGTTCAAGATATTCAGCAGGCTGTAGCTGCTGCTGCGGAGAATCTCCGCATAGGTCCGTTGCTCCTCCCCCAGCTCGCTCTCCAGCAGCAGATCAGCCATCCCGATCATGCCGTTCATCGGCGTCCGTATTTCGTGGCTGATCATGGCAAGGAACTCCGACTTGGCCCGGGATGCCTGCTCCGCCGATTCTTTCGCCCGGATAATTTCCCGCTCATTCGTAATGTCGCTGAAGGCCACCACTACACCTTCAATATGATCATGTTCCGTGATCGGGGATACTCTGTAATTCACCCAGAAGCTGGTGCCGTCCTTGCGCCAGAAAATCTCCTCATACATGCTTCGGGGAACCCCATCCTTGATCGTCATCGAAATCGGGCATTCCTTCGGGCAGTAGCCAGAGCCGTCCGGCCGGGTATGGTGGATATGCGAAAGGCTGTGGATGCCGATGATCTCCTCGCTGGAGTACCCCAGCATAAGCATCGCCGTTCGATTGATGAAGATGACCTTTCCGTTTCTGTCGAGTCCGAAGATCCCTTCTGTAACCGAGTTCAAAATGAGGCTCCGCGAGTCTCGGAGTCCGGGCTCGTGCTCCGGATAAACGGAACCTGCGCCGGCCCCGCTATATACCGCCGAGCTGTTCACGTCCGTAATGTTCCGGATAACGGCAAAAATGCCGACCACCTCATTCTCCGCCTTGACCGGAATATAAGTCAGGTCAGCCGAGGCGACGACGCCGGATTTTTTGATAAATTTCAAGTGGCACGAGGAGGTGTCGCCCCCGCAGGCAAGAGAAAAATGGCGCCCGGCCTCAGCCCGGCTCCCAAACAGAAGCGCTTTGTTCTGAATGCCCGTAATCTCCTCGAAGGCGTATCCGGTCAGCCGTTCAGCGGAACGGTTGGCGCCTATACAGCGGCCCCGAAGATTCAGAACGTAGATGCAGTCCGGATGCTGCTCGTACAATTCCCGATACATGCCCTCTTCGGCTATTAACCGTCTTAAAACAGAAGCTTTATCCTTATGCACGGTCCACTTCCTCTCTTAACTAACCAAAACGCCTCCGCTAAGGGCATTAGGGCGGGCACTTTGCCAGGGAACCCTGTGCGTTACTACACCCATAATCCAATCCGTAGGCCCCGCCGGCCGGCCCGGCAGGCGAGAATCGTCTAATAGTGTAGAATCCGAATAGAGATAAGCATATTATATCAAAAATTATAGAATATTTACCGGACATTTTGTTAACTTTCATGATAAGGCCGGGTCATATTTGCCGGCATCGCTCCCCTCGCTGTTCGGTCATGGATATAGTAGAATCAACTTTTTTTAACACGGGATAAGTGATATTAAACGTCCTCTTGGCATAGTCCAGCCTCTGCAACCGCTCAATCTCTTGCACAGTTAATGCATCATTTGCAATCAGTCTCTCAAAACTGGATCTAACAAACGCACCAATATTTATAACTTCAGATCCTTTAAAATCAGCAGGTGTTTTCTTCGCTCGGACAGTGTTTTTCGTCAGACCTATTGTCTGTTTATCATTAACGAAGAGATTATACATTTGTATGCTTCGCATAAAAAGCTCCGAGGTGTCGGACACAGAATTCGATGCATTCAAATTGAAATACCCATGAATGGCCATTGCTGTACGAATCATTTTCTTCAATACTCTGGAAATCGTCTCTTCCTTGGAACCATAATCAGACCATTTTCATGAAAAGCCACATCAATGCCGATCTTAACATAAGAAAAACGTAACGCTTATGCTATAATATCGAAAAGGCAGGGGATCCGAATGTCCATTTCCAAAGAACAATTGGAGCAAAGCTTCAAGGACAAATCTTATGTTGAGCTTAAAGATCTGGTGCAGCTGATTGAAGAAAACTTCGGATTCAGTGTTACGCTGCAGCGCAAAGACAAGCAGCCTACATTTACAGAGGAACAGAAGAAAAGAATGACTTCATTGATATTTAAGGATGATAGCGTTCTGACCCAGCTTCATCAAGCTCAGAAAGATCGTACAGATGGCATTTCCACATACAGTGACAGCGAGGAAGAGTTTGCGAAATTGTTGGATGAGGTCGGGAATGAGAAATAATAGCTACAAAGTTCTCTGGACTGCCCATGCACGGGTAGCGCTTGCGCGAATGAAAGAATTTAAAGTTGATCCGATGAATGTGTTCAGGCGGTCAAAATCCGTATTGGCTGATGAACCGAAATACAAAGCTGATGGAGTCTCTGACTTTCCTGGTTTTGAATTTAACGGCTACTACTGGATATTGATTGGCAATGTGGTCATTATTTATAGAATTGACGAAGATCTTCGCGAAGTGTATGTCGATGCGTGTTACTTTGCAAATACGGGGTTGTCGCATTATATTTTTTGGGGAATAGATCCTGACGAAGAATAACCTAACAATAAATCCTTCATTTATTGTTAGGTTATTCTGTATTCATCTGCACTCAGGGGCATAGCTTCCCCCTTCCAGCATATACATCTTGTGAACGGCACTGCCGCTAAACAGGATTCACAGGTGGAGAGGAGATGGGTACATGCCCAGCGACGAGATACAGGCGCTTGAGAAGGCCATAGCCGAGATTACGGAAATCGCCTCCGGGTTCGGCCTGGATTTCTACCCCATGCGCTACGAAATTTGCCCGGCCGATATTATCTACACGTTCGGAGCTTACGGAATGCCGACTCGCTTCGGCCACTGGAGCTTCGGCAAGACGTTTCATAAGATGAAGTCTCAATATGATTTCGGGCTGAGCAAAATATACGAATTGGTCATCAATTCCAATCCGTGCTACGCCTTCCTGCTTGATGGCAACTCCCTGGTCCAGAACAAGCTGATTGTCGCCCATGTGCTGGCGCACTGTGATTTTTTCAAGAATAACATGCGCTTCTCGGAGTCCAACCGCAATATGGTCGAGAGCATGTCGGCCACAGCCGACCGGATCGCCGAGTACACCGTCAAGTATGGGACGGACACGGTCGAGAGCTTCATCGACGCCGTTCTGGCCATCCAGGAGCATATTGATCCCAGCCTGATCCGGCAGAGCAAGCCGGGAACCGCCCATCTGGAGAAGCGGTC
>NZ_ASSC01000165.1 GCF_000520735.1 Paenibacillus forsythiae T98 | reverse complement strand
GGCCTGCTGCGGCAGCCGGCCGAAGCGCTGTACGTCGAAGAGCTGGAGGAGCTGCGCAAACATGACAATGACCGCATTCCGGCGGGCTGGAACCTGTCTCCTCGCGCCGTGCTTACTTATATTACGGGAGGAACTGCTGGCAAAAAAGTCATTACCCCGAAATACATCGGCAATAACCGGCTGGTCGAGATAGCCATCGCTACCCTGGTGACGGACCGCGCATTGCTGTTAATCGGCGAGCCGGGAACCGCCAAGTCTTGGCTATCGGAGAATCTGGCCGCAGCCGTATGCGGCGACTCCGGACTGGTCGTTCAGGGGACGGCGGGTACGACGGAAGAGCAGGTCCGTTATTCATGGAACTATGCTATGCTGCTCGCAAACGGCCCTACACCGGAGGCACTGGTGCGCAGCCCGATCATGAGGGCGATGGACACCGGCCGGATCGCCCGTTTTGAGGAGGTTTCCCGCAGCGCTTCTGAGGTGCAGGACGCCCTGATTTCCATCCTATCTGAAAAAACGATCGTTGTGCCTGAGCTGGGTGCGGAAACAGGGGCGAAAAAGGGCTTCTCCATGATCGCGACGGCCAACACGCGCGACAAAGGGGTCAACGAAATGTCGGCGGCGCTGAAGCGCAGGTTTAACATTGTTGTATTGCCGTCTCCGGCGGATCTTGAGACGGAGGTTGAAATCGTCAAGAAAAGAGTGGCCGAAATCGCCTCCGCCTATGATCTTCAGGCTGCACTGCCGGCGGATGAGGCGTTCCGCAAGGTCGTAACCGTCTTTCGCGAACTGCGCAGCGGTATGACGCTGGACCGCAAGGAGAAGGTAAAATCGCCGGGAGGCGTTATTTCCACGGCCGAGGCGATCTCGCTGCTGACAAACGGCATGGCGCTGGCTGCAAGCTTTGGAAGCGGGGAGCTAAGCGACGAGGATTTGGCCGCCGGTCTTCAGGGCGCTATTGTCAAGGATGACGCCAAGGACGCGCTGGTCTGGAAGGAGTATCTCGACCAGATCATGAAGAAGCGGGGAAGCGAATGGCGGGGGCTGTACCAAGCCTGCCGGGAGTTAAACGGATGAGCGCCGGGAATGATGAGGCTGCCCGGCAACTGGGTGGCCCGAATGACCGGGAAACACGGAAAAGCGGAATTCATATTTTCGGAGTGAGGCATCTTTCTCCAGGCGGGGCCTGGCACCTGCTGCAGCTTCTGGATGCCGTGCGCCCGACGGCGGTGCTGATCGAGGGCCCTTCCGACGCCACCTCCCAAATTCCCCATCTGTCCAATGAAGCCACGCGGCCGCCCGTGGCGATTCTGGC
>NZ_ASSC01000164.1 GCF_000520735.1 Paenibacillus forsythiae T98 | reverse complement strand
GCTGTTCGCTAACGCGAAATCGCGGCAGGGCTTGCCCCGGGCACGGGCGCCGATTCTATAGGCGCCCGGCCTTCCCTACTTCCCCTACCCTGCGATTGGGGAGGCTGTCATGAAGAGAAAATTTGGAGCTGGAGAAGCGGCAGCGTTCGCCTTTATGCCCGGATTTCAACCGCTTGGCGGTTCAATCAGGAAATCTGGGCATAACAGCGATCGGAAGCCCAAATGTTTCTCGTAATGACCGCCGGTCCCAATCCCCAGGGTTTTACTACATGAAAAGAGGTGTCCAAGTGTCCGAAGCTTACAAAAACGCCGGTGTGGATATTGCGGCGGGCAATGAAGCGGTAGAACGAATGAAGAAGCATGTGAAGCGCACGTTTCGCCCCGAGGTCATGACGGAGCTCGGCGGATTCGGTGCGCTGTTTGGCTTGAATAAAGATAAATACGAGGAGCCTGTGCTGGTGTCGGGGACGGACGGTGTCGGCACGAAGCTGAAGATCGCCTTCGCGGCGGACCGTCACGACACAATCGGCATCGATGCGGTCGCCATGTGCGTGAACGATATCGTTGTGCAGGGCGCGGAGCCGCTCTTTTTCCTCGACTATCTGGCCTGCGACAAGGTGGTGCCGGAGAAGATCGAAGCCATCGTTTCGGGGATCGCGGAAGGCTGCCATCAGGCGGGCTGCGCGCTGATTGGCGGAGAGACGGCGGAAATGCCGGGCATGTACGCGGCAGGCGAGTACGATATCGCCGGATTTACCGTGGGCGTTGCCGACAAGGCCAAGCTGGTTACGGGAGCGCAGATTGCGCCCGGCGATACAGTGATCGGACTCGCTTCCAGCGGCGTGCACAGCAACGGGTTCTCGCTGGTGCGGAAGCTTTTGCTGGACGGAGAAGGCGGGTACAGCCTGGATGAAGTGCTGCCGGAGCTCGGCGCGCCGCTTGGGGACGTGCTGCTGGAGCCGACCAAAATTTACGTCAAGCCGCTTCTCGGGCTGCTGGAGCAGCTTCCGGTGAAGGGCATGGCGCATATTACCGGCGGCGGCTTCATCGAGAACATTCCGCGCGTGCTGCCGGATGGCGTCAATGTGGACATCAGCTACGGATCATGGCCGATTTTGCCGATATTTGAGCTTCTTCAGCAAAAGGGCAATGTGACCAACCGCGACATGTTTACAACCTTCAACATGGGCATCGGCCTGGTGCTTGTGGTGAGCACGGACGACGCGGCCAAGGCGCTGCAATTGCTGAAGGACAGCGGCGAGGAAGCGTATGTGATTGGCAAAGTCACGGAAGGAGAACGCAAGGTCACCTTTACGGGAGCGGATGTATGATGAACTACAGCCGGATCGCCGTGTTTGCTTCGGGGCAGGGCAGCAATTTTGCGGCGCTGGCGCAGGCGCAGCGTGAAGGGCGGCTGGGTGGCGGCGTCATCAAGCTGCTGGTGTCCGACAGACCGGAAGCGCCTGTGGCGCAGCGGGCGCAGGAGGCGGGGATTTCGTCCCTGCTGCTGCGGCCGAAAGAGTTTGACAGCCGCGAGCTGTACGAAGCACGGATTGTGGAGGAGCTCAAGCAGCGCGAGATCGGGCTTATTGTGCTGGCCGGATACATGCGGCTTATAACCCCGGTGCTGCTGGCCCCCTACGAGGGACGCATCATTAATATTCACCCGTCGCTGCTGCCAGCCTTTGCCGGGAAGGACGCGATCGGACAGGCGCTGGCCTACGGCGTCAAGCTGACGGGAGTTACGGTGCATTTTGTCGACGGGGGCATGGATACGGGGCCGGTTATTGCCCAGCGCGCGCTCACGGTGGAGGACGGCGATACGGCGGATTCGTTGGCAGAGCGCATTCACCGGGTCGAATACGAGCTTTATCCGGAAGTGGTCGCCGCTTTTGCGGCCGGAAAGATCAAGCTGGACGGAAGAAAAGCAACGGTTCGGCAATAATGATGGCAGGGCGGTTCCGTTGTCCGCTTCATTCGACATTGGAATGATGAACGCCGGGAGGTTTGATATTTCTCGGGAAATATTGCACAAGCGGTGAGAAATGTCGGATAAGCGGGCTTTGGGGAACCGAACGGGTATATAAAAAAGGCAAAGCATTATTTTGCGGAGGAAGGCTGCCGGAAACGGGAAAGCAGGACGTTTAGAACCTGAATCGTTCATGCGGTCAATCTTTTATCCAATTAAACCGCAAGTTAAAATGGAGGAGGACTATACAAAGTGAGTATCAAAAGAGCGCTGGTCAGCGTATCGGATAAACGGGGCATCGTGGATTTTTGCCGCGAGCTGTCCGCATTGGGCGTAGAAATTATCTCCACCGGCGGAACGAGCACCCTCTTGGCCAAAGAAGGTGTGCCGGTCATCGGCATCTCCGATGTAACGGGCTTTCCGGAAATTATGGACGGACGCGTCAAGACGCTGCATCCGGCCGTCCACAGCGGCCTGCTGGCGGTTCGGGACAACGAGGAGCATACGCGCCAGATGACCGAGCTGGGTCTGGATTATATCGACCTGGTGGTCGTAAATCTGTACCCGTTCGCGGAGACCATCGCCAAGCCCGATGTGACTTACGAGGAAGCGATCGAGAACATCGACATCGGCGGACCGACCATGCTGCGTTCGGCGGCGAAGAACCATGCGTTCGTCAGTGTCGTGGTGGACGCCGACGATTACGCCAAGGTGCTTGAAGAAGTGCGCGCGGGCGGCGACACGACGCTTGAAACCCGCAAACGGCTTGCAGCAAAAGTATTCCGCCATACGGCGGCTTACGACGCCCTGATTTCCGACTATCTGTCCAAGGTGACCGGCGAACCGCTGCCGGAGCGCTACACGGTAACTTACGAGAAGATCCAGGACTTACGCTACGGCGAGAATCCGCATCAGAAGGCGGCATTCTACCGTACGCCTTTGGCGGCACTCGACACGCTGACCGGCGCCGAGCAGCTGCACGGCAAGGAATTGTCCTATAACAACATCAACGACGCCAACGCGGCGCTGCAAATCGTCAAGGAATTCGACGAGCCTGCCGTGGTTGCGGTGAAGCATATGAATCCGTGCGGTGTCGGCGTCGGCGAGAGTATTTTTGAGGCTTACCAAAAAGCCTACAACGCTGATCCCGTCTCCATCTTTGGCGGCATCGTGGCGGCTAACCGCCCTATCGATTCCGATACGGCGAATCTGCTGAAGGACGTCTTCCTGGAAATCATTCTCGCTCCCGGCTTTACGGATGAAGCGCTGGAGATTCTCACGAAGAAGAAAAATATCCGCCTGCTCAAAATCGGCGGGCTGGGCGCGGCCGCAGAGCGGAAGAGCAGCTTCGTCGTTACGACGGTTGAGGGCGGCATGGTCGTGCAGGAAAGCGACATTCACTCCATTAATCCGGACGATCTCAAGGTCGTAACCGACCGCAAGCCGACCGAAGAAGAGCTGAAGCAGCTTCTGTTCGGCTGGAAGGTCGTCAAGCATGTGAAGTCGAACGCCATCGTGCTTGCAGCAGACGACATGACAGTTGGCGTCGGCGCGGGACAAATGAACCGCGTAGGCGCGGCGAAGATCGCCATCGAGCAGGCCGGAGACAAGGCCAAAGGCGCGGTGCTCGCTTCCGATGCGTTCTTCCCGATGGGCGATACGCTGGAGCTTGCGGCCAAAGCGGGCATTACGGCGGTCATTCAGCCGGGCGGCTCCGTCCGGGACGAGGAATCGATCAAGGTTGCGAACGAGCACGGAATCGCCATGGTGTTCACCGGCGTCCGTCATTTCAAACACTAGAACGGACCGGAGGTTTTATAAAGGATGGATATTTTGGTGATTGGCGGCGGCGGACGGGAGCATGCGATTTGCTGGAGCCTGTCCAAGAGCGCCAAAGCGGATAAAATTTACTGTGCGCCCGGCAATGCCGGGATTGCGCAGGTGGCGGAGTGCGTCCCGATTGGCGTGTTTGAATTCGACAAGTTGGCCGCGTTCGCCAAGGAACAAGAGGTCGGGCTTGTCGTTGTGGGACCTGACGATCCGCTGGCCGCAGGCATTGTGGACGTTCTTGAGGGAGAAGGGCTCAAGGTGTTCGGGCCGCGCAAGAACGCGGCCGAGATCGAGGGCAGCAAGGCGTTCATGAAGGACCTGCTGCATAAATACGATATTCCGACGGCGGCCTACCGGAAGTTCACTGACTATGC
>NZ_ASSC01000163.1 GCF_000520735.1 Paenibacillus forsythiae T98 | reverse complement strand
AGGCGCCCCGGCGCGCCTCCGACTTGGAGCGCTTGCCGGTGCGTCTGCGGAACTCCGAGAGCGGTTTATGCTGAAGACAATAAGCGCATTGTTTAGTTGTCTCTGAATCAATTAAAAGTATGGACATGCTGGAAAAGCGCCGGCCGAAAGCCGCCGCTCTCTGTCACCTCGTTTTTTTTTTGAAATATATAAATTTATATTCCGCCACGGAGCCACAGTTATGAATTGGGGATTTCAGGAAATCATTGACTCCTCTGGTACCAGTATAACGCAAAGTGCGGATAATCACACTGTCTGCTGTTCCCGGTGCTTTTTGACTAGGTGTAATCCGTGTCTCATACCGGGCGGGGAGGTTCTTGGTATAATCGGAAGCAGCCGATGACCGCTCGTTTCCGAGCCGCCAAATCCAATAAGGGAAGCGGGGAAGTATGGATGAATCACAGGGTTGAGCAGACGATTAAGCCCAGCGTGGAAGCGGGACCGGCAAAGCCGGGCAAACGGCCGTCCGCCGTGTTGTTTCTTTATGTTTTGCAGATTTTTTTGGGTGTAGGGGCGATTTTCGGCGGGCTTGCCCTCATTATCGATCCGAGCGGAAGCCTGATGGGGATGCCGGCGGATTCCGTGCTGCGGCGCTCGCCTTTTTCCAGCTTTTTGTTTCCCGGTATTTTGCTGCTCGGGGTATTCGGGCTGTTTCCGCTCTGGGTGCTGTACGGTATGGTCAAAAGACCGCGCTGGGCGTGGGCTGACGCACTTAATCCTTTCAAGGAACTGCACTCCGCCTGGACGCTATCATTATATGTGGGATTCGGCCAGATTATCTGGATTATGGTGGAAACTTATATCATGAACGCGGTAAGTCTGGTGCATGTCTTTTACATGAGTCTTGGACTGCTCATTCAGATTGTGACCCTGCTGCCTTCGGTACAGCGGTTCTTTCAGCTGACTCAAGGGCCTTTCACTCTCCAAAAAATTGTGTAAAAAACAGGGCGAATTTCATACAGCGATTCACAATCTGATTGCCGAATCCGGAGAAGCCGCCCATAATTTTAAAGGAGCTGGCAACGACGGAACGAAAGAACTTTTTGGCGATGTCATGGAGGAATAGCTGCTTCCTGTCACATACCTGAGTCCAGCGAAGATGCGATCACAGCTATCCGGCTTGATCCATCAATTGGAGAACAAAAAACAGGAGACCTGGCCGGTGTTTATGGGTCAGGCGTGTCGTATCAGGGCACTAACTACGAAATTGCCTATCGGTTGGAGGAGAATGAAGAAGGCGAACTCATCGTAGTTATTCTGCCCGAGGATAGTCCTCAGGCGTTTTTCGTATTTATTCGGAGAGAGCTTGGCCTCCAACTTCCCATCGTCGATTATGCCGTCCATTGGATGGAGAAGCGGCGCTAGGCGCACGAAGCGGCTCTCATCCGCATGCCAAAGAACCTTCAGAACCACGATTTAGAAGTGGACCTGAAGGTTCTTTGGTTTATCCGCTATCCTCTGAAAGATTTTTGGGAAAATAATCCCTGCTACGCCGCCTTATTGGGCCTCTGCCGTTAGCCCGCAGGAGGCGGCGGGCTTTAGTCAATGAACTTCAGCGCCTTCAATGTCTTCTCCAGCAGGACTGCCGCTTCCGCGCGGGTTGCCGTCTGGCGCGGAGCGAAGAGGCCGTCCGGCGTACCCTGAATGATGCCGGCCCCGGCCAGCTCGGCGGCCGACCTTCTTGCCCATGCCGCGATGGCTGACTGGTCCTGGAATCTCGCCAGCGCTTCCCTGTCATCGGACAGCCATATTCCGGCGGATCTCGCCGCCATGGACAGGATATACGAAATTTCCTGGCGGCTGATCGGGCTGTCCGGACGGAAGCTGCCGTCCGTATAGCCGGAGACCAGTCCCGCCGCCGAAGCCGTCCGAATCGCTCCCGCATACCACTTGGACGGGCTGACATCCGCAAAGTCTGCTGTGCCGCCTGCCGGTTCAAGTCCCAGCGCCCGGACGACCAGCGCCGCGAATTCGGCCCGGGTTACCGGCTCAGACGGCGAGAACGCATGATCCTCATTTCCGTTGACAATCAGCTTCGAGGCCAGCAATTCAATGGAGGATTTCGCCCAGTGGCCGGTGATGTCCCCGAAGGTTCCGGAAGATTCAACGACCGTATAATAGCTGTTGCTGTTCCGTTTAATGGTGACCTTCGACGTGCCGTCCGGATTTACCGCAAAGACGGAAGGGACGAAGGACAGAGCGCCCGTATCCGGGTCGTACACGACGCCTGTCGCTGTCTTGCCATCCAGCCAGCGGTCTGCTGAAATCGTTCTTTCCACATATTTGCTGCCGAAGCTGTTGATCGGTGTGCTAAGGCTTCCGGCTTTGGCCGTGACGGAGAACTGAATGACCGGCGCGGCCAGCTTGAGCGAG
>NZ_ASSC01000162.1 GCF_000520735.1 Paenibacillus forsythiae T98 | reverse complement strand
CTGAAGCCTGCTTGAAGCGCCGCCTCCAGCGACGGGTAGAACGTCACATTGTCCGGCCTGGGCGTTCGGGCCCGGCAGGATGGCCGGCACACGATGCCGGTCGTCCGAACCCCGGTATAGTAAATCCCGTCATAGCAGGCGTCGCGCCGGGCGACGGCCTGGTACACAAGGTCGAATAAGGCCTGATCCATGCTGCATCCCTCCACACCGCCATTATAACGCATTGCTCCGCGCCGGGGCAGGCCGGCCGAATAAGAGGGCAAGAATACGACAGCGCCTGTTCAGGCCAAGCTGACCCGCGCCTTGACCCAAACGCCGGAGTGGACAGCTTCCTCCCAAGCGCATCCCCGGAGCGGGCGCGGAATCGGCCCCGCGGACGGTTTGACGCACGCTGTCCCCGGCTTACAGTGAAGCAGAAGTTTAGCGTATTGTGATGAAAATCGCATTTTTTCTTGAATTGAACAGGATTATTGTTCCAGGCCGTCGAACTCGTTGTTTAGAAAGATCATGGATTCAGACCAAAATTTAGGAGGCACCAACATATGCAAGGACTTCCATACCCGGCCATACAATTACATAGCCAGACGAATGATTTGATTATATTCAGCGGACCATACGAAATCAGCAAGCTGGAAGGCAAGCCCGAAGGCGGCGGCTTCAAGCCGTCCTCCTGACCGGAAGATGATGAAGGCGATCATAACCGCATTACCCCAAGCTTTAACATCCCGGATGGGCCGGACTGGGCTGTTCATGATCGGAATAATCATCGCTCTGCTTCTGCCGGCCTGCGGCCAGAAGGCGGATTGGACCCGGTTGGCAGAGAGTGCAGATTCCGGCAGCTTCAGCATGAGTGCGGAGCTTCGGGAAGCCAACCTTTCGTTTGCACCGGAATCGGGGCAGCTGAACCAGCCGAAGACGCGGGGCTATGCCACAAATGAGCAGCCTGCGGATTTTCTGCCGGGCATATATTACGGGATGATGCTCGCGATGGCGCTGTACAACAGCTTTCTCTATGTCTCGATCCGGGACAGGGTATATCTGTACTTCGGGCTCTTTGTCGTTTTCTTTACCGCCATGCAGGCGGCTTGCGACGGGCTCGCCTACCTGTATTTATGGCCGGGGCATTCCGCCTGGGAGCTGAAATCCGGCTCCGTCTTTGTCGTGCTGGCCTGCCTGTTCGCATGCTTCTTCTCGCGGAGCTGGCTGCCGGTCCGCCAATATTCGCCGCGTATGGACCGTATTTTGCGCATATGGATAGCCGGGCTTGGCCTTGCGCTGCCTGTTATGGCATTCATGACGCCGGGCGTATGCGCTGAGATCGCCGTCTATCTCGCATGCGCCAGCATTCTGCTCTGCCTGTCTGCGGCGGCGGTCGTCCGGTGCCGGGTCCGGTCCATCCTGTTCTATGCCTGCGCGTGGGTCGCGCTGTTGGCCGGTGCGTTGCCAAATCTGTTGGCTGCTTGCAAGCTGCTTCCTCCGAACGTCCAGACGCTTTATTCCATACGCTTCGGCTCGGCCGCCGGAACCCTGCTCCTGTCCGTGGCGCTGGCCAACCGGTTTAACCGCATCCGGCAGGACAAGCTGCTTGAGGAGAAGCAGGGAACCTTGCTCAAGAACCTGCATAATACGACGAAAAAGCTGACTTCCACTTACAATCTCGACAAGCTGCTGCACTATACCCTGGCCAGCCTGTCCAGTATAACGTCCTGTGAGAATGGCTTCATCCTGTTTAAGAGCGGGGAAGGATATACCCTGAAGACCTCGGTTGGCAGCGGGCTGTGGGATGGTTCGCTCTTTACGGAGCTTGAAGCGGAGCCGTTCTTCCGCGATCTGATCCGTGAAAAAAAGCTGGTGCTGCAATCCGATCCGGGCAAGTCCCCTTGCCCGCTCCATCCGGACATCAAGACCTGCATCGGCATCCCGGTCCTGTACCGCGACCGTCCGCTGGCGCTGGTCGTACTGTACAGTTATTCCTTCAGAACCGTGACCGAGAGCGAAGGGGAGATTCTCCAGGATTTTGCCGGGCAGGTCGGCATCTCCATTGAAAATGCCCGCCTGTTCTCGGAAATCAACCGAATGGCCTCTACCGACGGTCTGACCGGGGTGTATAACCGCACCTATTTTCTCAGACTGGCCAACAGGCACTTGTCCGAGTGCTGGAGCATGGGCAAGCCTTTGTCGCTCATCATGCTCGATATCGACTACTTCAAGAGCATCAATGACCGGCACGGTCACATTGCCGGCGACAAGGTCATTCAGGAGACGGCGAGACTGCTCGCCGAACTGGCGCAGCCCCGCGGCATTATCGCCCGGTACGGCGGCGAGGAATTCGTTATCCTGCTTCCCGGAGCTTCCCCCGGGGAGGCGCGCCGCCTGGCGGAAATCATGCGAAAGAGCGTCTCGGCAGCCCTTGTCCCGCTTGAACAGGCGGGAAGCGTCAGGTACACGATCAGCCTGGGGGTGGCCTCCGCCTCCCCGGACACGAGCGGCATCCCCATGCTGATCGACCAGGCGGATCAAGCGCTGTACAGAGCCAAAGAGAACGGACGGAACTGCGTGGAGACCTTTGAAATGATGGAAAGCTTTGCTTAGAAGCCACATGACAGTAATGGTATAATAGATGGACTACAGTTTACAGGAGAACACCGTCATGCCATCGATACCAGCCCTTGATGACGCCGGATGGGCCAAGCTCGTCCAGGATATGGCTTATTATTTTGACGATCTGACCCTCAAAAGGGGCTTCCAGTATTATAAGCAGCGCCGGGTTTCCGGGTTGACGGCGCCTTCGCCCGGGCTTGTCTCCGCCTTCGTGGACGGAACCAAGCGGTACAGCGTCGAGATCGTTCTCGGTGCCCTTTCGATCGGCGGCTGCAATTGCCCCGTCGCCGGGCCGTGCAAGCATATGGCGGCCGTCCTGATGGACTTCGCCGGAGCGCAGGGAAGACCGGTCCAGCTGCTGGCCAACGCCAAGGCCTCCACCCGGGTCCGGGCGGAGGCCGCCTCCGCCCGCGCCGTGCCGGAAACCGGCAGAGCCGCAGGCGGCAGGCCGGGCGGCCAGGATGCCTTGAAGGAGCGCGGCCGCCTGATCCCGGCCATGAATGTAGCCGAGTGGCATGAGCTGTTCGCCCGCTGCGTCTCCCCGCTTGCCGGAAGCATCAGGAACCCGCAATATGCCGATGAAGCACTCACGGCCATGCTGCGCATCAAGCCGCCAATGGCTCCTGAGCTGGAGCATTTGTACGGCCTGCACGCCCGCCTCTTTGTTCTGGAAACGCTGCTTCCCCGCGCGGCCGGGAAGGCGGGGGGCTTCACGCCTTCGCTTGGTTACTACACTCACCTGGCCGTGACGGAGCTCCGTGATGACATCGAGCGCTGCTTCCACGCAGAGCCTTCTCCCGCCTCCGACCCCGGGCAGCGGAACCGCATATTGGACACGCTCGGCTTGCTGCGGCAGGCGCTGCTGGCGGAGTCCGGGGGGCATGTCTTCTATTCTGATCTATATTATTTGCTCTGGAGAATGTGGATTATCCCGGAAATGTACGATCAAGCGCTATTCAAGGAAGAACTTCGGCTGCTTGAAGAAGAATCGGACTCCCGGACAGCCTCTTCGTCCCGGCAGCCTCTGCTGATTGCCCGGGCCTGGATGCATTTCTGCATGTCCGGGGACGACAAAGCCCTGGTTCTGCTGAGGGAAGCGTCGGAGCAGCCCGGATTCTACCCGGAAAGACTGGACATGTTCT
>NZ_ASSC01000161.1 GCF_000520735.1 Paenibacillus forsythiae T98 | reverse complement strand
CTTGAAGCCGTGCTCGGCAGCCATCCGCATGACATCAGCGGCGGTGAGCAGCAGAAGGCGGCGCTGGCTATGGTGCTGCTGCTGCGGCCCGATATTCTGCTGCTGGATGAACCGACGAAAGGGCTGGACCCCGCCGCCAAGGAGCATTTGGCAGAGCTGCTAAGAGCGCTTGCGGATTCCGGCAAAAGCGTAACGTTCGTTACGCATGACGTTGAATTTGCGGCCCGGCACGCTTCCCGCTGCGCCATGCTGTTTGACGGAAGCATGGCGGCGGAAGGGCCGCCGGGGACTTTTTTCGGCGCGAATTATTTCTATACAACAGCCGTTAACCGGATGGTACGCGACCGGCTGCCGCAAGCATTAACGATTGAGGATGTGATCGAACAGTGGCACGAATCCGTATCCCGCTCCTGATCGCGCTGGGCCTGTTTCTGGGCGTGCTGGCGCTGTCCTCCGCGCTTAAGGACCGTCACTATCTGCTGCTGAGCCTGGCGCTGCTCTGCGCCGCGCTGCTTCCGCTGTTTCTCAGGCTGGAGCGCCGCAAGCTGGAGCCCCGCGAGCTGGTCCTGCTGGCCGTTCTTGCCGCCGTTGCCGCTGTCAGCCGCATTCCGTTCGCCGCTCTGCCGAGCGTCAAGCCGGTATCGGCCATTGTGATTTTGTCGGCCTATGTCTTCGGGGCGGAGGCGGGCTTTCTGATCGGGGCGGTTGCCGCCCTTGTCTCGAATCTGTATTTCGGCCAGGGGCCGTGGACGCCGTGGCAAATGTTCGCCTGGGGGATGACCGGGCTTACTGCGGGCTGGCTCCGGAACACACGCTGGATGAGAACCAGACCCGGGCTGCTGCTGTTCGGGTTTGTGTGGGGCTTTGTATTCGGCTGGATCATGAATATCTGGCATCTGATCGGTCTGCCGGACGCATTCAGTCTGGGACTCGTGGCGACCGTATACTCAACCAGCTTCTATTTCGATTTGGCGCATGCGTTGTCCAACGTCGTCTTTCTGTCCATTTTGGCCGGAGGCTGGATCCAGGTGCTTGAACGTTTTCGCAAAAAATACGGGCTGCTGCGTTAAAGAATGGCGGACGTATCCATGGCATGCCGGCGGATCATTGATCCGCACGGCTTTTTTTGTCAGAAAATGTTGTCTATTTTCATTTCAAATTATTTATTTATAGGGAGGTTCTGCCGATAAACAATTGTATATGTAAAAAGTCACCCGGAGAGCGAGGATAGCAATGAAGAATTTGAAAATGAGGCAAAAAATGGCGCTGCTTTTGCTCATCGTCCTGTTTGCGCTAATCAGCGTGGGAGCAGTAGGGATCATTACCGGACAGCAAATGGCAGACCGCACTGAAGAAATGTACAAGAAGAATCTGCTGCCTGTTATGTGGTCCGCCCAAATCCGGATCAATAACGGCCTGATCGAAACTGGTGTTCTGGAACTTATGATGACGACGAGCAGCGCAAGCAATGTGAATCTGGTCAAGGATATCGAAATGAAGAGAGCGAATAACGATGCCATGACGAAGAAGCTGCTTGAAATTCCTTTTAGCTCAACTGAAGCTTTGAAGAAGCTAAATGAATACGAATCACTGCTTGCGGAGTACAGGGGGCAGCGGGAACGGATTATTGATCTGGCAAAGGCCAACCGTAATGCGGAGGCTTATGCCCTCTTCTCGGGCAATTTCAGTACGCTGCGCAGCAAGATGGTCAATCTGCTCGGCAATGCGGGCACCCTTCTTCAACAGGATGCGGAGAAGCAGTACGAGGAAGCGATGGACAACGCCAGAGGGATACGCGGTCTGAGTATTACACTGATTACTGTCTTTACCCTTCTTTCCTTGCTTGCCTCTTTAGGCATCATTCGTACGATCACCAAGCCTTTGCGTGAGCTGCGGATGACGATGGAGAAGGCGGAGCAGGGAGATTTGACGGCTATGGCGGAGTACACCTCCAGGGACGAAATCGGACAGATCAGCCGCTCGTTTAATGGCATGCTGCTGAGCCTCCGAAGTATGCTGCAGAGCGTGTCGGAGAGCGCGGAGACCCTGTCGGCTTCTTCCGAGCAAATGACCGCCAGCGCCGAGCAGACCTCGCTGGCTTCCACCCTGATTGCTTCCACCGCGACGGATCTTGCCACAGGGTTCGAAACACAGGTGTACAGCATAGCCGAGACGAACGCCTCCATCCAGGCGATGGCGGAGGATATCTCGTCGGTAGAGAGCGGGAGCCAGCAAATGTCGGCGCTGATGGCGAAAGCGGCGGATTCTGCCGATCACGGGGCGGAGAAGGTCACCCGCATTACGGAGCATATGACGCAGATCAGCGCCAATGTGACCGAGACGCAGAAGATCATCGCTTCATTGGCTGAATTGTCCCGGGAAATCAGCGATATCATTACAACGATTAACGGAATTGCCGGGCAGACGAACCTGTTGTCTCTCAACGCTTCCATTGAAGCGGCCAGAGCCGGGGAGGTCGGACGGGGCTTTGCCGTCGTAGCGGGAGAGATCCGGAAGCTGTCCGAAGAGACGGCCAAGAGCTCGGATCATATTACCGGCATCATTACGAAGATTCAGCAGCAGACCGGGGAAGCCGTGGAATCCATGGCTCAGGGAGCCAGGCTCGCGACTGAGGGCGTGTCCGGCAGCGGCGAAATTTCCGAGGCATTTTCCGAAATCGTCGCTTCCATCCAGGATGCTATCCGGCAGACCCAAACGATTAGTAACTCTGTAGGGCATGTGTCCCAGGAATGCGGGGATTTGGTCGCCGTTATGGAAATGGTGAACGAAATTTCGCAAAAGGGCGGGGCGGGCGTCGAGGATGTCAGCGCGTCCAGCCAGGAGCAAATGTCGGCGATGGAAGAGATGTCGAGCTCAGCCAACTATCTGGCTTCGCTTGCGGAGCAGCTGCAGAAGAATCTTGCCGGATTCAAGCTGTAAGCTGGCTGCTTGCAGGCTGAAAATGAAAGAGGCGGCGATCAGGTCCTGTACGGGCCTGGTCGCCGCCTTTTCTCTATCTGCGATTTCTTGCCATGTCCATCCCCTGGCTTAATGCGTAAAGGCGCCCCGGCCGCAGCAGCGGCCAAGGGCGCCTTGACTGAAAAGCATAATTATTTGTACCAGCCCCACACGAAGATGAAGAGCGTGCCGAAGATGGTGACAAGTCCGACGAACAGCGCGTAGGCGATGTTGATGTACAGCTCTTTTTTCGTATCGGCCGATTCCCCGATGTGCATGAACAGGAACAGCTGCAGGGAAGCCTGAATCAGAGCGGTAACGACCAGAATAGCTATATTCGCGGCGGGAGAGAAATCTCCGTAAATGACAGCCAGCGCGGCGGCGGAAAGGACCAGCGAGGCAATATAGCCTATTACATGGCGAACGGGAAACAATTGCTTCAACATGTCACATCAGTCCTTTCAGGTAGACGAAGCTGAAGATGAAGATCCAGACAACGTCCAGGAAATGCCAGTACAGCGAGAAGATGAACGATTTGTTGGCCGTGGCCGGGTTGATTCCTCTCCGCATGAGCTGGATCATAATCGCCGCGCCCCACAGGAGACCGAAGGTAACGTGGGCGCCGTGGGTGCCGAGCAGTACGAACAGACTGGACAGGAACGCGCTGGTCTGAAGCGTCGCGCCTTCATGCACATAAGTTACAAACTCCGCAATTTCGATGCCGAGGAAGCCAAGGCCCATCAGCAGCGTAAGGCCGAAGAAGACCAGCATCGCTCTTTTGTATTGATGACGCATCGCGTGAACGGCCAGGCCGATCGTAAAGGAACTGGTGAGCAGCAGGAACGTCTCGATCAGCACCGGGCCGATCTCGAACAGCTCGCTTCCGCTCGGACCGCCCGCAAAACGGTTCACCAGAACGAAGAATACGGTAAAGAGCGTGGCGAACAGTACGATTTCCGCTCCCAGGAAGACCCAGAAGCCGAAGATGCGGTTATTATTCTCCTGTGTCGCGTACTCCAGCGGTTTGGAGGTATCTACTTTCATACCGTTCCACCCCCCAGTTTCTTTTCTGTCTCGATGACTTTATCCGCCGAAATATAGAAGCCGCTGTCGCGGTCAAAGGACATCGCCGCCAGCACGATCAGGACGCCGATGCCGGCTGCAATCGCCGGAATCCACATGCTGAATACCAGGAAGAACCCGAGGAAGAAGAAGACGACGCCAAGGACAAAGGGCTTGCCTGTATTGCTCGGCATATGGATCTTCGTGATCTTGTCCTCAAACAGCGGCTGCTTGTCGTGCTTCATGGCCCAGAAAGCATCAAGCGATTTGACGTTCGGAACAACCGCGAAATTGTATTCCGGAATCGGGCTGTGGGTCGCCCATTCCAGCGTGCGGGCATCCCACGGATCGCCGGTCTTGTCGCGCGGCATATAGCGTGTGCTCCAGTAAATGTTATATACCAGAATGGCGAAGCCGATCGCAAGTCCAAGGGCGCCGGCGAACGAGATCATATTGAGCGGGCCGAAGCCCGTTTCCGCGGAATAGGTATACATCCGGCGCGTCATGCCTTTGAGCCCGAGAATGAACAGCGGGAAGAAAGCTACGTTAAAGGAGATAATAATCCACCAGAAGGCATGCTTTCCGATACGTTCATTCAGGCGGAAGCCGAACACCTTCGGGAACCAGTAGTGGAAGCCCGCGATAACGGCGAACACGGCGCCCGGAATCAGAACGTAGTGGAAATGCGCCACCAGGAACATCGTATTATGATACATATAATCCGCGCTGGCCATAGCCAGCATAACGCCGGTAACGCCGCCGATCGTAAAGATCGGAATAAAGGCCAAAGAGTACAGCATCGGCGTGGTGAAGCTGATCCGGCCTTTGCGCAGGGTGAACAGCCAGTTGAAGATCTTGACCCCGGTCGGCACGGCAATGGCCATGGTCGAAATCGAGAAGAAGCTGTTGACCATGACGCCTTGACCCATCGTATAGAAGTGATGCGCCCATACGACGAAGGACAGCAGGGAGATGATCAGCATACTGGCGACCATGGAGGTGTAGCCGTACAGATTCTTCTTGGAAAAGGTCGCGATAATCTCACTGTAAATACCGAAGGCCGGCAAAATAACGATATATACCTCCGGATGGCCCCATACCCAGAACAGGTTGGCCCAGAGCATATCCATGCCTCCGTTGGCCATGGTGAAGAACTGGGAGCCGAACAGGCGGTCGAACATCATCAGCGCCAGCGCCACGGTCAGAACCGGGAAGGCGAAGACGATAATGACGTTCGTAATTAGCACGGACCAGGTGAACATCGGCATGCGCATGAGCTTCATGCCCGGCGCGCGCATCTTCAGAATGGTCACGATAAAGTTGACGCCCGTAATCAGCGTGCCGATACCGGAAATTTGCAGCGCCAGCGAATAGTAATTGTTGCCGACGGTCGGGCTGAACTCCAGACTCGCCAGCGGGAAGTAGGCCGACCAGCCGGCATCGGGCGATCCGCCGATGACGAACGAGATATTCAGCAGCATGGCTCCGAAGAAGAAGAGCCAGAAGCTGACCGCGTTAAGACGCGGGAAAGCGACGTCGCGCGCGCCGATTTGCAGCGGCACGACGACGTTCATAAGGCCGATGATAAACGGCATGGCCATGAACAGAATCATAATCAGGCCGTGGGTCGTAAAGACCTCATTGTAATGCTGCGCGTCGAGAAATTTCATTTCCGGCGCGGCGGTTTGCAGACGCATCATCAGCGCGTCGATGCCACCGCGGAAGAGCATGAGCAGGGCGGCCAGAATGTACATGACGCCGATCCGTTTGTGATCGACGGTTGTCAGCCATTCGCGCCACAGCCAGCCCCATTTTTTAAAAACGGTTAAACCGACTACAATCCCGATCGACGCCAGGGCAATGCTGATCATTGCCCCGTAGATCAGGGGTTCGCCGTGAACCTTGAATTTTTCCAGATCAAAATTCATTGGGAGGACTCCTTTCAGGTTGCTCGAGGTAAGTCTGGAATCAGTTGCTATGGTTCGTATGTTCATCATTACTCATTTCCATATTGCTGTGCTCCATATCCATATGCTCGCTGTGTTCTCCCGGAGGAGGGCTGAACGTCAGATGGGTGGACGAGAATGTCTCGCGTCCGACATGGGCTGTCTCCAGCAGCGCTTTGAACTTGTCTTCCGTAAGCGGGGAAGCGGTGCTCTTGACGTCATTCACCCACTTGTCATAGTCGTCGCTGCTCATCGAGGTTGCCGTGAACTCCATTTGAGCATAGCCCTTGCCGCTGAAGTTCGTATTTCTTCCGAGAAAATCTGCCTGGGTCTCCGCAACGAGATTCAGGTACGTGGTCATATCGCTCATCGCGTACTTTTGTCCGGCGAGCTGCGGAATCCAGAAGCTGGTAATCGGTCCGAAGGAGTACAATCTGAACTCAACCGGACGATTCACGGGGAAGTTCACATAGTTTACCGTTTCAATGCCTTCCTCCGGATAACTGAAATGCCATTTCCAGTTGGAGGACGAAGCGTAAATGACCAGCGGCTTCTGGTCTTTGTAGTCTGCCGGAACGTTCTCCACCGCATTCGTCGTCTTCACGGTTACGACCGACAGGAATGCGACAATAATGATCGGAATGGCGATCCAGGTGGCTTCCAGCCATTTATTTCCTTCTTCATGCGGAGGAATGTACCCTTCATTGCTTTTTTTTGCGCGGTACTTCACAAGCATGATAATGTAGAGAATGTAGACCACGGCCAGGACGCCGAGCATCACAAGAATGGACAGGATGATCGTGTCCGACAGCGTTTTTGCCGCCGGCCCCTTCGGATTCAGAACGGTGAGCGAACCGCATCCGGGGAGCAGCAGGAAAAGGCTGAAAAACATAGCGTATAACGGCCCTTTTTTGTTCATGATGAACTCCTTTCCTTTAATACTGGTTTCATTAACCGGATAACATTAACCTCTATCTATATTAAAAATTCCTTAAAGGGAATGCAAAATACACAATCTAGCTTTTAAACCATATAAATCCTATATAGTGGCGATTTCTTTAAATTTATGTGTAAAAATTGTTACAAAAAGCTATAAGATATGATAAAAATCACTGCCGCTGCGCAGTTTTATGGCTATCATATAATGTTCAAACTTTGTTCATGATTTCACTATTGTTGCTAAGTTTGTCACAATTATAATCGCTGTCCGCGCCGCTTTTTCTTCGCAAGTAACAACTTTTTTTCCTAATGGTTACATTATCTCCAATTCGCCTCTTTCGATTTATGCTATCTTTAACAGGGAAGAGAGAGTGTTCAAGTTATATAGAATAGGAGACTTGTGGCCTTGTCGATCAAAAAAATGTTGCTATGCGCTATTGTATTCATCCTTGCTGCGGGCTTAGTACCGGGAGTGCTCGCCGCCGAGAGCGGCGAAATGAAGTTGGGGGTCAATGACCGCGTTACGGATATCCGCGCCGTGTCCGTGGAGTATACCTTTTATGTGCCGGTGCGCGTGCTTGCGGAGGAATTGCGGCTCAATCTTGGGGGAACGCCGGAGGATTTGCTCCTTTCAGGTGAAACCGGAAGTCTCCGGATTTTGAAAAAGGGTAAAATGATTGCGGGAGACGGAACGGAATGGAGTCTGACTGCCTTTAATCGCGGCGGCAGGCTGATGGTTCCATTGAGAATCGTTACGCTGTTCGGGTATTCCGTGTCCTATAATCCGGGTAAGTATTTGCTGAGGATTACGGACGGGAATCAGACGCTGGATGACAATGCTTTTGCCGAGAAATTCAAGGACAAGCTGAAGCCTGAGGAGCCGCCTCTCCCGGCTGCGCCCCAATCCGCCAAGCCTGCTCCGAATCCGGCCAAGCCAGGCCCATCCGGGAAAATCGTCTATCTGACCTTTGACGACGGACCGTCCGCTACGACCGGAAGACTGCTCGATATACTGGACAAGCATGGCGCGAAGGCGACTTTCTTCATGCTGGGACCGAACATCGAGCGTTATCCGGGCGTGGTGAAGCGCATGGCCAAATCGGGGCATGGCCTCGGCCTGCATGGCGTAACGCATGTGAAGAGCAAATTTTACGCTTCTCCGGCGGCGGCGCTGAAAGAAATGAACCAGGACAACGCCGATCTTAAAGCGGTCACCGGGCGCTCCACCAAGCTGATCCGCACGCCGTATGGCAGCAAGCCGTATTTTACGAAAGCTTATAGAGATAAAGTGCTTGGGGGCGGGTACCGCCTCTGGGACTGGAACGTGGATTCCCTGGACTGGAAATATAAAAGCGCGAGCGATTTGATCTATAACAATGTGGTGAGCCAGGTGAACAAGATGGACAAGCATGGCGTCAGACCCATCATCCTGATGCATGACCAGAAGGCGACGCTCCAGGTGCTGCCCCGTATTTTAAATTATCTCCACAAAAAAGGCTATCAATACGAAATCATCACATCCGATCTTCAGCCGGTAAATTTCTGGCATGACGCGCGGTGATCCAAAGCAGGCTCCCATCTGGAATTACAACTTAAAAAAAGCGTCCCGAAGAACCTTTCCTGGGTTCTGGTGGGACGCTTTCTTTATTCACCGAACAGATAGTGGACCAGCATATCAACCAGTTCCGCTTTAAGGCGGTCAGCCGGAACGCCTCCGCCGGAGAAGACGATGCGGTCCACGACGCTGCTGACCGATTCGAAGACAACAACGGCGGCGGCTTCCAGGTCAGAGACACACAGATCATGCTCGCTCAGCTTCATAAACTCCAGTGTTTTGCGCCGACCGGCGTCGTATTGGCTATCCAGCATTTCTCTAATCGTTTCATCGGCCAGCCGCATGGCGGAAAGCTCCCGGTGATAGCTGATGTATGGCGTATGGGATTGGATTAGGCTCTCGATCATATGCGAGATGACCATGCGTTTGTCCGACTGCTTGGCGCTCAGCTGCGCCACTGTGGCGTCAACATGGGCCTGCATCGCTTCGCTGTGAATTTGGAGCACATCCAGGAACACGTCGCGCTTGTCCGTGAAATAGGAATAAAAGCTCCCGGTCGAAACCCCTGCGGCTGCAGCGATCTGCTTGGTGTTCGTTCGGTGGTACCCTTTTTCGGAAAAGAGCCTGGCTGCGGCCTGAACAATTGCATCCCTTGTCTTGATGCTCCGGTCCTGCCGGGGCTTTCTTGTCTTGTCCGCTGTTTGTTCTTCCGTTTCGTTCACGCGCTAACCCCCCCTTATTCAAGATTGTAAGGAAGCCGGAATCGAGTGTCAAACCAAAGGTGAACTTTGGTTCAATTTCTCGTTGACAAAACTGAACTAAAGTTCATATAATTTTGAATGCGAACCAAAGTTCATATTTTTGAGGGAGAGGGTTTAGCGAATGAACGAAAAAATGAAAAGGGTGTTTGCGTTTACAGCCATCGTGCTGGGATTCTTTATGGCGCTGCTGGATACGACGATCGTCAACATCGCCCTGCCGGAGATGACCAGGCATTTCGGGGGCGGGGTCTCGGAAATTTCCTGGGTAATGAACGGCTATAATCTGGCCTTTGCCGTCTTTATTCTGACCGCTTCCCGGCTTGCGGACCAGTTCGGACGCAGGAAGGTGTTTCTCATCGGCATTGCCTTGTTCACTCTCTCGTCGCTGCTTGCCGGATTTGCGCCGAGTCTCGGGGCATTGATCGCACTGCGGGTCATACAGGGCCTGGCGGGCGCGATCATTGTGCCGCTGACGATTCCGCTGACGACCTCGACGTTTCCGAAGGAGCTGCATGGTGCGATTATCGGGATATGGGGAGCCGTCTCGGGTCTGGCCGCAGCCAGCGGGCCTGCGCTCGGGGGAGTGTTGACGGAGAAGCTGAACTGGCAGTGGATCTTCTTTGTCAATGTGCCGCTTGGCGTGCTGAGTCTAATTCTGACGCTGATGTTCATTGGAGAATCGAAGGATGCCTCCGCTGGGCGGAGAGTGGATGCAGCGGGCACAATGTTCATCACCGGGAGCATGTTCTGCTTTGTATACGGTCTGATCCGGGTTGATGATTGGGGCTGGACCTCTTCCGCCATTCTGCTGCTCTTCGCGGCCGGTCTGCTGCTTCTGCTTCTCTTTCTGTATGCGGAGCGCAAAGGAGCGGAACCAATGCTTCCGCTGGAGCTGTTTAAGATCAAGGTCTTTAACGGAGCGGCGCTGACCCTGCTGATTGTCGGAGCGGGACTGATGAATATTTCGCTGCTGACCTCCTTTTTTCTGACGCGAATCATGGGCATGACCGATTTGAAGGCGGGACTGATTCTGTCGATGATGGCCGTCGGCGCGACATTGACCTCGGCCATTTCCGGACCGCTGTC
>NZ_ASSC01000160.1 GCF_000520735.1 Paenibacillus forsythiae T98 | reverse complement strand
GGCGTCAGCCGGCGGAAGGCGACGAAGCAGTCGGTGGCGGAAGCTTCCGCCCGGGGAATCACCGGCATGGTCGCCAAGAACGGCGCGCGTATCCCAACTGAGAAGTATATGGCCAGCGTGATCCAGTTTCACCAGCGTAAGGCGCATGTCACCGGAGTTGAGCAAATGGCAATCCAGAACGACCGCGATCTGCTGTACGTCAATTTCGTCGGCATCACCTGCCCACTCTGCGCCAAGTATCAGGGCCGGGTGTACAGCATCAGTGGGAATGACCAGCGCTTCCCGAGACTGGAGAGGCGCCCTCCGTATCACGGCCATTGCGTGCATTCAACGTCCGTTTGGGTGGAGGAGTACACGCCGGCGGCGGAGATCGAGCAGGCCATCAAGGACAGCAATCGGCCGTTTGTCGATAACCGGATCGAGGACAATATCCAGCGTTATGAGCAACTGCAGAAGGAGAAATCCCGAAAGAACGAAACCCGCAAGCAGTGGATACGGTACAAGGCCGTTCTGCCGAACGACATGCCGAGCTTGAAGCAGTTCGCCAGCCATAAGGTTCGCGGCACGAAGAAGTATGCGGATCTGCAGGAGCTTTACCGTAAGGTGAACATTGAGATTAAGAAGCAGGGAGGCTGACGATGTGGAAATGAGAATGAAAGCAAGGAATTCAAGGGCAAGAAAGCCGGTATTCAGATTGGTGCAATTCTTGACCGGCATCCACCGGGTCTATCATGATCGGTGGTCTTACGGATGGAAGTTGCCTTTCACGCAACTCGGCTACTTTCCTATGCGAATCTTCGGCCGCCGTCATGGCCTGAAGCGAATGAAAGGCCATGGTCTGGATTACCATGACTGCACGGTTACTGGGGTTTATTAGGGGGAGTGGTCATGGATGAAATTAAGGAGCGCCGGGACCGCAGGGAAGGCAAGGTCACGCCGATGGCGTGCGCGGAAAGCTTGCTTCAGGCGGCGGAGCAGGGCCGGATTGAGGCGTTCGTCGCCGTGGTAAAGCTGGCCGACGGAACGCTTCAAACGGTCTGGAGCCACATCCGAAGCACGGAGGTGCTCGGCCTGTTGGAATGCGGGAGGGACGATGTGATGCAAACCATGAAAAAATGATGTCGGTCGCTCAAACGAGCGGCTTTTTCTTTTGTCCAAACCGTGGCATGACTTTAAACTGCCTATCGAGGACGCCTACCCAGGCATAAAACAGGAGGTTATTAACCGTGTATCCATATATCGTAAGTCGTTTCCGTTACCGTTTGGATCTTCAACTCTTTGCCGCTGATAGCGGTGGAGGTGAAGGCGGCGGTGGAGGGGGAGAGGGAGGCAGCGGCGGTTCCGGCGGGGAAGGCGGCGCCGGTGGTGAGGGAACCGATAAGAAGTTTTCTCAGGCCGAGCTTGACGCTAAGATTCAGTCCCGCGTCTCCCGTGCCGAGAAAGCCGCTCAAACCGCTCTGGCCAAAGAGTTGGGCTTTGACTCGGTCGAGGCCATGCAGGCAGCCCTGAAGCAGAAAGGCAAGGACAAGGAAGACGGGAAACTTGATCCCGCGGAAGTCGACCGGCTGGTCGACGAGAAGATCAAGGCGCGCGAGAAGGAGCAGAACGATAAGATCTTCCAGCGCTTGCTTAACGCCGAGGTAAAGGTACTGGCGAACGAACTCGGGTTTGCCGATTGGGAGGATGCGCTTGCGCTCGCCGACCTGTCCGCTGCCAAGGAGGACGACAAAGGCAATGTGACCGGCGTTAAGGTGGCCCTCGAAGCACTGGCCAAGAAGAAGCCACATCTGCTGAAGGCCAAGCAGGGCAGCGGCCGGATCGGCGCTGAAATCACCGGCGGAACATCGGAGGATAAGCAGAAGCGCCACGAAGCTATTGCTAACCTGGCCAAGAACCGCGGGGCTGCCGGCGGCGGACAAACCGTCTACGACCCGTGGAAACGAAATTAAGGAGGAATGAACAGTGAACCTTCAACCAAGACAACGTGTTACAGTGCAGGACGAATATGAAATTCTTGCATCGTTTGAAGTGATCCGCGAGGTAACGAACGGAATCACAATCGACTCCGCAGCCATCACGGCCGACGGTAACGGCGACAAGATCATTAAAAAGGGCATGCCGATGGCGAAGCTGATTGCGTCCGGGAAATATGTTCCTTATAACGACGCGGGTGCTGATGGCAGCCAGAACCCGACGGTCATCTTGAAGCGGACCGTTAATGTGAAGGACGGCGATCATGTAGTCGGCGGCTACGAAGTCGCCAAGGTCATTTCCGCCCGTATCCCTGTCACCGTCGACGATACCCTGCGCGGAAAAATGCCGAATATCGTATTTGCATAATCCCACTCTATATTGAAAGGACTGAACTTAATTCATGAGCACGAGCCAATATCGCTACAAACTTGACCTGCAACTTTTCGCTGCCGGAGATCCCATCGACCTTACCTTGGAAGAAGCGCTGACCGGGGAGGACTTGCTGATCTACTCCCGCAATCTCTCGATACCGAACGACTATCTTCACCCGGTGCTGTTTCCTCCCCGAGAAACGACTGAATTGACGGTCGATGTCATTAAAAACAGCGGCTCCCGGCTGCCCGTAATGGCGCAGATCGCCGAGCTCGGGACTGAAGTCGAGTACGGTTCCCGTGAAGGACTGTCCGGCGACCGTGTGACCATCCCGAAGATTCAGCGGGGCCGTTATATGGACGAGAAGCTTGTCCGAATGGCACTGATGGCCTCGCAAAGCTTCGGACTGCGGGATGCCGAGCGCAACCAGCTCCGTCAGGAGCAGCTTAACGATGCTCAGTATGCCGTTGACGCTATCCAAGCCCGCCGGGAGTGGATCGCCCTGACCAGTGTTTGGAGCGGTGGCGTGAACTACGTCGAGGGAGACGTCCGGGTCGTGGTCGATTACGGCTACACCACCGAGCAAAAGCCGGTGCTGTCCGGTACCGACAAATGGGATGATGTCGTAAACTCCACGCCGCTGGATGACATTCAGACTTGGGTCGATGCATGGAGATCGAAAGGTATCCGGCTTGCACGCGCCATGACCTCGCAGAAGGTTATTACACTGCTCCGCCGGAATCTGTCCATCCGGAAATACTACCACGGCGATCCGAGTGGCAGCGCCCAGCCGCCGGCTCTGACCCGTGGGCAATTGCAGTCGGTATTCGACGAGCTCGATTTTCCGGTACTGGTTGCCTATGATACGCAGGCCCGGACGGAAGACCGCGCACTCACTGGTGGTAAGCTTACCTTTACAACGGTCCGTATGATGCCGGAAAACCGTTTTGTGCTTCTGCCAGACGGTCCACTCGGCAACTACCTGTGGGCCAAGACGACGGAGGAGATGATGTCCGAGATCGACGCGGTGCAGACCGGCGATATGGGAATTTACGTCTTCCGCGATGTGACCAAGAATCCGATTCGCCTGCGGACTGCTGGTGTCGCGCTGTCTTTCCCGGTATTTGCATGGGCCGATTCGGTTGTTTCCGCGACCGTAATTTAAGGAGCTCTTTAGTGGGCTCCTTTTTTTATTCTAAGGAGAAAGGGTGATTGAAGTGGACTTGAAACTGACGGGAGTCGTGAAGCAGGGCGGTAAATGGCGCAAGCCTGGCGACGTCATCCGGAAGGTGGACGACGAGATCGCACAGGAACTGATTGCCGCTTGCGTTGCCGAGGAGACCGAAGCTGGTACGGATGACGATGCTGAACTGAAGGGACTCCGTGAGCGGGCGAAGGCGCTTGGTGTGTCGAATGCCGGGCGCCTGGGCGAAGCCAAGCTGAAGGAAAGCATCACGGAAAGGGAAACAGAGTTGGAGAAGCTTCGTACAGAAGTTACTGAACTCGGCATCGAGGGCGCAAACAGTAAGACGTTCGAAGAATTGATTACGGATATCGCCAACGCTAAAAAGAAGTAGGTGATAGCTATGCCAACAACGGAGGAAGTAGCCGTTTGGATCGCTGCGAATGTGCTGGACACGGAGGCGTGGAACAAGAAGCCGGAGAAGCAGCCGCTTGCTGTCACGCAGGCAGAGAGAAACCTTTCCCGGTGGTATCCGGCGGTTGAACTGACGGTCGAGGTCGTCTCCCTTCAAGCAATTTGGGAGATGCAGGGACTTGACCCCGCGCTGAAATTCCAGCGGCACGCCGTTAAGTCGCTGAACGACAACGGTGAGGGTATCACCTACAGCGGGATTCGCGACGTCGTGGCGCCGGAAGTGCGCGAGCTGCTCGGAAAACCAGCTTTCGAGCTGGCCGAAGAAGCTGAGGACGCCCCCGGCCCGCAGTATGGAGGGTTCTTGATATGAGTCTCTTTGGATACCCTGCGACAGCCCAACATTATCACCCTGGCGTCGATGAATGGGGCCGGCCGCTTTCGGCGGAGCCCGTCGAAAAGGCGGCCAAGGTTGTCGAGGAGCAAAGGCTAATCCGGAACGCCCAAGGTGAAGAGATCACCGTCGCTTACACCGTGTTCCTCGAGGGCGTGAATGCTGTTGGCTTCGACGATTGGTTAATATACACGAATGCCATTGGCACGGAGGTCCGCATCGATGTCCGGCATTACGAGATCAGGAAGTATCTCGGCACGGACGAAGTGAAGGAAGTGGTCATCTATGGGTAGCCGCGGTCAATTCTCCGTAGAATTGACCGGGCTTGAAGAGATCATTTCCCACCTGGACGATCTGGAGAAGGATTTGGATCGTCGGATTGATGCCGTATTGACCAAGCTGGCTATGAAGATCATTCATGACGCCAAGCGGCTCGCCCCGATCGATACAGGCGATCTGGAAGCGGCACTGGTCGTCAGCAATGTTAAACAGCAGTTGACTGAGCGGTACATCGAATTCGGGACAAGCCCGGAGGTCGACTCATACGCCGTTGTGCAGCATGAGGGCTTCCGAAAGACGGCCAGCGGCGCTCTTGTCCAATTAACCCCGGGTGAGAAAACCCGGAGCAAAGGTCAATACAACGGCTATACGCCCGGAAAAAAGTATCTAGAGCATGCGATCAAGATGAATGAGCAGCTCATCCGTTCGGAGCTGCCCAAGATTCTGGAGGGATGAACCATACTTGCAAGCGATCTGATAAGCTACCTGACGGCATCCGGTTATACGGTATACCCAGACGCCAATTACATTCCGGCCGATCTGCCAGAGGCGAAGCTGCCGTGCCTCTTTGTCCAGGACTCAGGCGGTTATGCCCCGGGAGATTACGTCCCGACAGAGCGCCCGACGTATCAAATTATCATCAAAGGAAAGTCATATAAGACCAACCCGGCAAATATGGCCGCTACTGAAGGTGTTGCTAAAGGGCTGGTCCGCATGCTGCATCGGCGCGTGAATTACGAGGCGGGCAGTACACATGTCTTTTCCAGCACTGCCGACCAACAGCCAATTTATCTCGGCCTTGACGCCATGGACAGGCCGATGTATTCCACGAATTTTATATTTTACGTTAAGGAGGCAACAACCACATGAGTGACGTGAACAATATCTTTGCTGGTCCTGGTATTTTCATTTGGGGTATCGAAGCAGACGGTACGGAAGAACCCGACGCCATTACGATCGATTTGACCCAAGGCGGCATCACCTTTACGACCACGACGACCTATTTTGAGCCGGCTACTGACCAGACGGGCACTGCGCCAGTGAAGTCAATTTCGACCGGAACGACCGGGGCAATCAACTTCGAAACGCCGGATATGGACTTCGAAAAGGTCATTCTGTATAACCCGAATGCGAATAAGATCGTAGACGGTACAACGCCGACAAAGGTTAAGTACCAAGTAACCGGCCTTGCCGGCAAAGAACTTCCGCGTAAGCGGGCAGTAATCAAACCGCAGGGTATTACTGATCCGGATCGTTTCATCTACATTGAATCCGTCGGTATCAAATTCGACATGAACGCCGCATTCGTCCTGGACAACAACCTCCGGCTTACCGTTTCGGCCATGGCCTATCCGGCACTGAATGCTACGCCGAAGGGACTGCTTTACACCTGGGGAGACATCACAGCTACAGCATAATATCGAAATTCATCACGGAGAGGGCACGGGCCTTCTCCTTTTTTATTTATAACGAGGGGGAAGGCCCATGCTCAATATCGGAAAAAAGGACACTTTGAAGCTCGGGAATCGGCGTGTCGCGGTCCCGAAGCTAACCCGGAATAGGCTCAAGAAGCTGACCGAGCATATCGGAACGATTGGAGATTTTTTGGTGAAGCTTTTCCTCACGCCGCAGGAAGACCGGTCCGTGTTTATCGTGGCCGGCGCGGACGTGACGATCGACGAAATTTACGAAATCACATCGCTACTCAGCGATATCGACATAGAGGATCTGAGTGAGCAGGCAAGTATTGCCGAATGCACGGAATATCTCCTGCTCACTTGGCAAAAGAACGACATGAATGCAGCCCTGGGAAACTTAAAGGGCCTGATTCCGCCGATGGCGCAGCAGTTCGTGCAGTCGATCGTCCAAAGGATGAATCAGGCCGCCGGACAATAACGCTGGATGAGTTCATCCTGCGTTGTTGCATCATTCTCGGAAAGACACAACATGAGGTGGATAATGAATACTACCTGATCGACCTGCCGCAACTTCTTCTGATTAAAGATCAGATTCACGCAGCTGAACTGCTGGAGCAGATCGACGTTTCTTCCTTCCCGCATATCGCGGAGAAGAAGGCGCGGGAAGAGATATTGAAGCGGCTTACTCGAAACTTGCCGAAGCTACCAAAGTCACCGCCGAAGTCTGCTGAGGAGCAGTACCTGGCGCAGCTCGCGCGTATGAGAGGAGGTAGATGACGATTGACGGTACAACTCGGAGAACTCCGGGCACGCCTGACGGCTGAGGCTCAGAGTATGAAGCAAGAGATCCGTAGTACAAAACAGGGCTTCGCCGACCTTGGGGCGCAGGCAAAAAAGACCGCGGTCGATATGCAGGCGCTGAACGATGCTCTTGCCAAAGCTGGGCTTAGCGCCGAGCAAATCAAGAAAGTTTCTGAGGCGATGAGCAAGCCAGAGAAAGGAGCCAAAGCTTCCGCTGACGCTGTCAAAAAGCTGGGTGATCAAAGCCACACCGCTGCCGGACATATGAAAAACCTTGATGCTGCACTGAAAGATGTAGGTAGCAAGAAGGAGAACATTGCCGCTGCTGAGTCTTCTGTTTCCGAATTGTCCATTGCCTCCGAAGAGGCGACGACAAAGGTGAAGGAGTTGGACAGCACCATGGCAAGCGCCGGGAAGAACATTGAGCAGATGGGTGGACACGCTCATACCGCCGTCGGTAGCTTCATGGATTTGAATATGGCACTTCAAGATGTCGGGGCCGATTCCAAACAGGTCGAAGCTATCAACGCGGCTCTACGCCGGGCGCATCCGGAGATATTGGAGCAGCAGCTTGCTAATGTCCGGACTGAGCTTGAGCGGCTGGGCGTCGGCAGCACGACGATCGATGAAATCGTCGAAAGAATGCAAAATCTTAGTGAAAGCACCAGCGATGCGCAGGTCGAGATCGCCGCCCTGGGCGCGGCATACGCCGGGATGTCCATTGCAATAGCTGCTGTGATAACCAAAGCAGTGCAAACAGCAGCGGCATTTGAACAGTCCATGCAAAACGTCAAGGCAATCACCGAAGCAGTTGGCGAAGAATTCGATGACCTACGTCAGAATGCCATCAAGCTCGGTGCGCAGACAAAGTTCTCGGCTTCACAGGCGGCGGACGCCATGGCTGAACTGGGGCAAGCCGGCTTCAAGACCAAGGAAATCATTGCGGCGATGCCCGGCGTTCTCTCACTGGCCGCTGCCGGAAATGTTGATCTGGCCACGACGGCGGATATCGCCTCCTCCATCCTGCGCGGATTTGGATTACAGGCAACGGAGACGAGCCTGGTGGTTGATGTTCTTGCTAAGTCGTCAATTGATACAAATGCGAGCGTCACTGATTTAGGCATGGCCATGAAGTATGTCGCACCGGTTGCCGCTGCTATGGGACTTTCGATCGAAGAGACAACTGCTGCCGTCGGCGAACTCAGTAACGCTGGCATTAAAGGCGAGCAGGCAGGTACGTCACTGCGTGCGATCCTACTTGCACTTGCTTCCCCATCCAAAGAAGCAGCCTTTTACATGGACCGCCTCGGTGTGAGCATCAAGGACAGCGCCGGAAACATCGTGCCGCTGTCTAATCTGATCGGTCAGCTCACTTCGGTCTGGGGACGGCTTACCCAGGCGCAACAGGCAGATGTCGCTGCAACGCTGGTTGGCCGCGAGGCTGCTTCCGGCTTTATCGCTCTGATTGAAGCTGGGCAGGGCTCTCTTGTTAAATATACTGAATCTCTGCAAGGCGCGGGTGGAACGGCAGAGCGCGTCGCCGGTACGCAGATGGACACGCTTAAGGGCTCAGTCGATAACATGACCAGCGCCCTTGAGTCCGCCGGGATAACCGTCGGAGATATGTTCCTTCCTGCTGTCCGTGAAGCCACGGAAGGCATCACCGCTCTGCTGACTGGATTCACAGAACTTGATCCGGCTGCGCAGAAGTCAATCATCGCTTTTACTACGGTCACCCCGCTGGTTCTTGGAGCTGTGACGGCCTTTTATGCTTTACAAAAGGCACTGGTAGCGGCCCGCACGGCAATGTTATTGGCCGGCGTTAGCATTCCAGTTATCGGTCAGATCGCGTTGGTGATTGGCGCTGTAGCAGCCGGAGCCGCCTATCTTGCTGGCGAATATGCTGACGCGAAAGAAGCAACCAAGAATTTCGAGGAGGCTCAGAAGGCGCTCAATAAGACGCTGGCCGAGTCACCAATAGACCGGACGGCGGACGAGATTAAGGACCTGAGAGACAAGACGGCTGATCTGAACGCTGTTCTGGAGGAGCGAGCCAAGCTGCAGAATCAGCTTAATGGTCTCGATTCGCAAATCAAGGCGGGCGAAAACGCACCGGAAATCCTTCATCAGGCCGGCGAGATCAGCGAGAAGCTCGATGAGATCGACAAGAAGCTTCGCGGAATGGGTTATGACGGTGTAGAGGACGCGACGGCCCGGCTGAATGATATGAACAAGGCCATCAACGGATCGGTCGGCGCACTTTTCGAAGAACAAAAAGCCAGCGTTGCTACTTTGGCCGCTAAAAAGCAGCGCATCGATTCAGCAGAATCTGAAATATCGACCATCCAGAAGCTATCCGCTGTGCAAAAGCTTGATCAGGCGCAGAAGCAGGCGCTTGTCAATGCAGTGAACGCATTGAAGCGGGAATACCCGGACCTGCTAGCAGTCCAGGAAGAGGATGGACGAATTCGTGTTCAGAATATCGACACTATCCGAGATCAGATCAATGCTGACAAGACGATGACGACCAACGCTGCGACCAACGCCAGAGTTCGAATCGAGAACCTTGCTACTGAAGCAAAGGCGCAGCGAGCTTCAGTGGAAGCGCAGA
>NZ_ASSC01000159.1 GCF_000520735.1 Paenibacillus forsythiae T98 | reverse complement strand
ACCGCCAGCCGTATCAATCCCCTGCTTCTTGAGGGTAAATGCTCCGGCCATCTGCGGCATGCCGCCTTTTCTTTGACCGAGAAAGGTCGAGCCTTTGAGTTCGCTCCAGTCAAAATTCGGATGGTCTTTGCGAGCGAACAGGAAGGTCCCGTCCCTTTGCGTCAGCTGGGCGAAATTGATCACCGGATCATCCGAGCCCTGCTGGTATACGTAGATCGACGTTTCCGAGCCGACCAGCGCAACGTCGATCGCTCCGGAGAGCAGCGCGGTCATCGTCTTGTCTCCGCCGGGAATGGTCTGAAGCTCGACATCCAGCCCCTCCTCCTTGC
>NZ_ASSC01000158.1 GCF_000520735.1 Paenibacillus forsythiae T98 | reverse complement strand
TCGCTGTATATTACGCTGACCAAGGAATACTTGGAGAAGAAGACGGACAAGGCAACCAAGGTAACGGATTATACGCCCGAAGCCAAAGCGAATGTGAACAAGCTGATTGCGAATTTGGTTGAGAATTTTGACCGCTATGGCGACCCGAACGGAGAAAAATTGACGGCGGAGCAAATCCGGGATTTACTCGACCTGAATTTCAAGAAAAATTTCGCCTACACTCCCCGCCGGATCAAGCAAAGGCTCTCTACCGGGGAAGTCGCTTACTTTATGGAGCACAAGAATGAATACCCCGGCCTGGAGGTCGTGGAAGAGAATATCCGGCATTACGACAAGGATACGGTGGCGGCGCAGACGGTCGGCTATGTCAAGCTGTTCAAGAATTCCAACAGCCTTTCCATTTATCAGAATATTTTGTAT
>NZ_ASSC01000157.1 GCF_000520735.1 Paenibacillus forsythiae T98 | reverse complement strand
CCTCCCCCAGCCGCAGTGGCCTCCGTGACGGTTAATGGTGCAAAGCTTGCGCTTGAGTCTCAGGCTTACGTAAAGCAAGGAAGAGTCATGGTGACGCTTCGGGACATGGCGAAGGGGATGGGAGCGCAGCTGTACTGGGACGCGGCTTCCCGCACAGCGACCATAGCGAGAGCCCCGCATCAGGTCAAGATTAAGGCTGGCGGCAACCGGGCGGTGAAGGACGGCGGGACCGTCATTCTTCTGGATGTTCCCGCCGAAATTCGCGGCGGCCGTGTGTATGTTCCTCTGCGTTTTTCAGCGGAGAGCCTGGGCGGAACCCTGTCGTGGAATACGAATACACGGACGGCTCATATTATCATGCCGCTTGTCCCGGCCGGCGCGAAGCAGGTCATTGCGGAGCGGGCCGCCGCTGCGGTGCAGGCGCTGAAGGCGAAGGATTGGACCGCTCTTGCTTCCATGGTTCACTCTTCCCGGGGCGTTCGCTTCACCCCGTACGGCTATGTTGACACCGCCAAGGACATCGTACTGAGCCGCAGCCAAATCGCAGCGGTTGGCGCAGACGGGACTGTCCGGACCTGGGGAGCCTTTGATGGAACGGGCGACCCGATCAAGCTTACGTTTGCGCAATATTACGACAGATTCATATACAGCGCCGATTTTGCCGCAGCGCTGGAAATAGGCTACAATCAGACCATCGGCACCGGCAATTCGCTGGATAACGCGCGTAACGTGTACCCGGATGCCATCCTGGTTGAATACCATTACGACGGATTCGATCCACAGTATGCCGGTATGGACTGGCAGAGCCTGCGGCTTGTATTCGTCAAGGAAGGCGGGCAGTGGATGCTTGCGGGCATCATACATGATCAATGGACGATATAAGCAAAATCAATCAATCAAACGGATCGGGCGAACTTCCGTCTGATCCTGCCGGAACGCTCCCCGGGCGCATGGCGCTCTTCGAGCATCTGTCTGGCAGCGAGGAGGAAGGCGAAGGGGGCGGCGATATGCTGATCCCCTTCGCCTTTGAAGAAACGCTGTGCCGGGATGTCGGCGCGGGGCTTGCGCCGCCGTCGGTGCATTTGTGGAGCCACCCCGGCGGAGTGGCGCTCGGGCTTAGGGACAGTCGTCTGCCCGGCGCCGGGCAGGCGATGCAGAGCCTGGAAGCGCGCGGCATCCGCACGGCGGTCAGACATTCCGGCGGCGCGGCGGTTCCTCTGGATGCGGGGATTGTCAACGTCTCCCTGATCCTGCCCAAAAACCGGGGGACGCTGGATTTCCACCGGGATTTCCGCCTCCTGGCCGCCTTGATTGCGGAGGCGGCGGGCGTCTCCCATCCGTCCGCCGCCGCGCAAGTCGTCGCGGCAGAGGTTGCCGGGTCTTATTGCCCCGGCGATTACGACCTGTCCATCGGGGGCCGGAAATTTTGCGGCATCGCCCAGCGGCGGCAGAGCCATGCCTACTTTGTGCATGCTTTTGTCGTGGTGAGCGGCTCCGGGCGGGAGCGTGGCGAATTGGTGCGCCGCTTCTACGAGGAAGCGGCCCAAGGCGCCGAGGGCCTGGATTATCCGAGGGTGCGGCCGGAGACGATCGGCGGACTC
>NZ_ASSC01000156.1 GCF_000520735.1 Paenibacillus forsythiae T98 | reverse complement strand
GGTTCGGACTGAGCCGCTCCGAGCTTGCGGAGAGCGGGCCCGGTTACGTCTTGCCGTCCGATCCCGCCGCAGGGCTGTGGTACGAGGATTACGCTGCGGCCCTGCCCCGGGAGGCGCCGCCCGCGCTTGCGTCCGCCGGGGAACTATGGCCGGATTCGGCGGAGATTCCCTCTAGGTGGATCAGAGAAAGACGGAGGTACCATGCTTCAACCGCCCGTCAGATTATGGAGCAGGCCGTGAAGTGGGGGACGAAGGTAAAGCTGACGATGGAAGACAGGACGTGTGAATTTATTCCCTCCCGCATCTTGCCGGGAACGTGGAGGGTATCC
>NZ_ASSC01000155.1 GCF_000520735.1 Paenibacillus forsythiae T98 | reverse complement strand
TAGGCCTGCCGTATCCGGCGCGAGAGCATCGACCTTTGCCGAGTCCGTAAAGCAGGGACAGGCCAGAATGAACGGTGCGACTCCGGAGGTTATGGACATTGTGAATAGCACGGCACAAGCCCAGGCAAAAGCGGAACTCAAGCAACTGACTGACCAACAAATGAAGATTGCGGATAAGCAACGTGAGATTGAGAAAGCGGCGGCCTCCCTTTCCGCAGGAGACTTCTCCCTTGGAGCAAATGTCAAGGGCGCCCCTATCGATCTAAGTGCTCCAAAGAAAGTCAAAACGTCCAAGCCGAAGACGGAGAAGCCCGGAAAGTCCGCCGCTGAGTTGGCTGCCGAGGCCCGCAAGACTGCATACGAGGCCGACCTTAAGACAGTCCAGTTCCAGGCGGAATATTACGACTTGACAGCCGAGAAGCAGATTCAGAAGTATGAGTCACTCCGTAAGAAGCATGCTCAGTTTTTAAAGGAAAGCGTCGATGATGCGCGGACCCTCACGCTTCAGATTAAAAGGCTGAATGAGGATTCTGTAAAGGACCGCTATGATTTCTCTGCGACCTGGATCGATGCCGAGGAGAAACGGATGGAGGACAGCGGGAAGATGGAGCTGCAAATCGCTCAGATGAAGCTCGCGTCCTGGACGCGCCTGCGGGACAGGTACAAGAAGGATTCAGAGCAGTACAAGCAGGCGGATGAGCAGGTCCGGCAGTCTCGGAAGGATGTGGCGGCAGCGACCGAAGAGGAGGCCCGCAACCAATATCAGGCATCCGAGAAGTGGATTACAGCAGAGGAGCGTAGGATGTCCGATGCCGGGAAGTCAGAGGCCGATATCGCTCGAATGAAAGTCGATGCGTGGACCCGTGTTCGTTCTCAATACGCAGCCGACTCAGAATACTACGAGCAGGCGGATGAGGAGCTTTATAAAGCCCGTAAGGAGTTAACCGAGAAGTTGACAGTCCTTGCCGACGACCTAGTTGACAAGGAAAAGGATGCGATTCAGAAGGCCAAGCAGGCTGATCTGGATGCTATCGAATCCCGCAAAGATGCTTACGTCGACGCCCAGGACGCGAAGATCAAAGCGATTGAGGACCTGATGGCAGCAGAAGAACAGGCGAATACCGATGCTGATTACGAGACGCAGCTCGCTGCAAAAAACGCCCGCATTGATCTGTTGGCAAGCGCAGTCGGTCCAGAAGGCAAGAAGGAGCGCGAGCAGTTGATCAAGGAACGCGATCAAATGGTACTTGAGCACGGACGTGATCTGCGAAAGCGAGAGCTTCAGTCGCAGAAGGACGCATTGGAAGACGAGAAGGACGCGCAGACAGCGGCTTTTGATGCGGAGAAGGACGCTACAGAGGCGCAGTACGATGCCTTGAAGGAGGTGTTTGACAATTACGCCGGTGATATTAAGACAATAGAATCCGGCATTGCAGACTTCCGTGTTTCTTCCGCCGCTTCCGCAAATACGAATATCCTCTCGGACCTTGATACCTTTATCGCTGATTACAACGCCAAAATGGCGCAGATCGCCTCAATCAATGCCGAATCGAAAAAAGCCGCCGACCTTGCGGAGTACAATGCGAACAAGGATGCCTACGATGCGGCAAAGGCGGCGGGGAACAAGGCGCAGATGGCGCGGTTGTCCGCTCGGAACCAGGCGCTTCGCGACCTTTACGGCATTACAACCGATACCGGAAGACTCCCTTCCTTTGATGTTGGTGGGACTGTGCCGGGACCGTGGGGCGCTCCGGTGCCGATTGTGGCACATGGTGGGGAGATTATTATTAACCCCGAACAGCAGCGGATGTTGTTCCGGTTACTGGATTCAACCCGTCCGATCAGTCCGGCGACCGTCGCCAAGTCCGAAACGGTCATTCATAATTCCTTCGACATGTCCGTTAACGGGGTGACGCTGGAAGACCGGGCCGATACAGAGATCCTTTATTCGGAGCGGGAAAAGACAGCGCGCCGCCTGCAGGCTATGGGGGTGAAGTAGGATGGAGGACTTTGACGTATCTGTCAACGGACAGTGGCTCTCGGAGATTGGCGTGCAGTTGGTTAGCAGGGAGATTCCGGCACTGCCGGAGGCGGAGGAGAATGCAGTGAAGTTGGCGGGGCGGGATGGGCAACTGAATTTTGGCAGTACGTATGCGGCCCGGACTCTGAGCTTGGGCCTTTTTATCATGGGCGATGATTATGACGGCGTCGTCGGCAAGCTGGCCGGCATATTCAATGTCCGACGCAGCCCGCTGATCATTCTGTTTTCGGATCGTCCGGGGAAGCGATACGTAGCAGAGTACCGAGGCTCTATCAGCTTTGACACTTCCACCGGCAATCGGCTCATCAATGTCCCTCTCAAGATGGACGACCCGTTCCCGGAGTCGCAGCATAGCACGGAGCTGCGGGAGTACGGCGAGGGGCTGGAATACGATCAAGGTTATTTCTACATTAGCGATTCTTACTTCGAGATCACGGCCAGCGGGCAGACGGCCACCGTTAACAATGAGGGTTCAGACGTCGCTTATCCGCTCATTCGGATAACTGGAGCATTCACTGACTTGGCTTTGTCGGATGGAGAGCAGACGTTCACCTTCTCGGGATCGGTCGGTTCAAGCGATGTTCTCGAAATAGACTGTGATCTGTCGAAGTGCAGGGTACGCTTGAACGGCGAGAACGCCTTCTCGCGGAGCAATGGAGTGTTCTTTTCCCTGGAGCGGGGGGAGACGACATTCACGGTGATGGCGGGTAGCCCGAACTTTACGCTGGAAATCATTTATCGCTATAAATATCTGTTCTGAAAGGAGGTCCATGAATGACCTTTACACGCCGGATCATCACGAAGACCCTGGACCTGCTGAACCTCCAGCGTCACAACGACAATTATGCCGACATCGAAGCCGACCTGACCGATCACGAGGAGCGGATCACGGTCGCTAAGGATGATATCGACAATCACAAGGCTTCGGTAACTGCTCATGCTGCCGAGCATATTACTTATTCCGGTCCTGTCACCGGCGCGGCAGACATCAAGGGGGCAGTGGACAGCGTCAAGCAACAGCTCGACACAGCCGTATTTAACGGCGATTCCAGTGTCGCCGCAGCGCAGGCGGCGATTGATGCTGACGGCTACGATTATGGCAACCTTAAGGTTCGCCTGGACATAGAGCATACCGCAGTTACTACGCAGTTGGCGGATATTAAGATAAACGTTAAATACCCACCTCCACCCCTTGTTGGGGCAGCGGGTGACAATCTCGCGAATGATACAACTGCGATTCAGGCAGTAGTTGATTACCTGCGTGACGTTGGTGGTGGTACAATCTATTTTCCTAAAGGGGTATTCTTGTTATACAATTACATCCAGCATTATGATTCCGTTAATTTCGAATTAGCGCCCGATGCTGAGATTAAGAGAGCGGACGACTCTACCCAGACCAAAATGTTCATTAATGGCATTCGCGGACGCGCTGACTATGCCACTGGGTATTCGGGAGAAGGCAACTTTACCTTTGAAGGCGGGACAATCAATGCTAATTGCTATACAAATCCCTTAAACGGAGCCGCGAACGGTATCTCTTTTTTCGATCTGGGTCATGCTGAAAATGTTGCGTTTAAAAATACCACTCTGAAAAACGGAGAAAACAGTCACTATTTTCAGATATCAGGTTGTAGGGATATATTGCTTGACAATCTTATTATCAAAGACGATAGTTACACATCTACAAGCGGGACTCCCGATTTTGAAGCTATTCAGATCGAAGTTTTGACCGAAGAGGCGTTTCCGACATTTGGTGTTTGGGATAACACTCCGTCTATTGATATAACTGTCCAAAACTGCGTTTTTGACAATGTAGTGCGCGGCATAGGTACGCATAGCTATGTACCCGACCCATTGGATAACACCAAAGTCGCTATTTATTGCCGTGGTATTAAACTTTTGAACAATACGTTCAGAAATATACAAGACCATGTGTTTGACCTTTGGGCCTATGACGATGCCGTCCTTGAAGGGAACATTATTGAAGGAAACGCTGCAGGGTATGGAATAAAGGTGTATAAGTCGAAGAAGATTCGAGCAAAAAACAATACAATAATGAACACTAACAACTCTGGTTTATACACCGAGGATATGTACGACAGCACATTCACCGATAATTTGTACATCAACACTTGTCAGGTTAATAATGATGGCACGAGCACGGTGTCGGCTATCCGTGTTGCTAAGTCCGGTAACAACGTTTTTGACGATATTGTGCAAGGGACTATCCATCAGTACCCGCTCTACACATCCGAGACCCCAACAGGGAGCCCGAATACGGTTAGATGGTCCCGGATGGCGAACGGTAAAGGGTCGTCCAATAACGGCAGCATAAATAGCGCGAGCGCGGATATCAGAAACAACCACACAGGTGCGCAGACCAAGGTATTATTTAACGGAGTGCTGGACACGGCAGGGTCTACCGCATCTTTACCAAACGACATTTTCACGTTTAGTTCGATTAATGTTTATGCCAACGACAACGGAAGTGCCACAAATAATTTAATACCAACAAAAATCGATAAAGATTCCCTTGTAATTGGATCACCGATAGACCGGTTCAGAATCATAACAAGCCTGACCACCTGTTTATCGTTTAGTTTTCCTGATGCGAACACGATCCGCCTTGACACCTTAACTGGATCGGTTCGCATTAGGAAAGTGGTTGGAGTTATGTAATGTTAATGGTAATATAAGAATGTTATTGATCAATCATAGGATGGTGAAAGTCTTGGAAATGGTTTTGTATGAATGCAATGACTGTGAAAGTCAATATGCAGTTGAGCCAAGTGGAATAGAATCCACGTGCCCGTTTTGCCATGGAACAAGCACGAAGGTTGTAAAAGGTGTCTTTGTTACGTCGAATCTCGAAGAGAATACAGAGTAGAATTGAGATTCTATTTGGAGGAGAAATGACGGGTAATATTTACAGCATAAAGGACAATATCACAGTTAAAGCAGCAGGATTAACAATTGCAATGCTTCAAAAAGCGAAGATGCTATCCGCAGAAGGTCGTCATATCGAGATGCTGACGCTTGATGCGAATTTGAATTACGACAGCATTTTCGAAGAACTCGCTTATAATAAGTCCCTCGATAGCAAGGTGATATTTCGAAATGTATATGTAGACTTGGGTGGGGATCGAATCACACACAATGATACCAGACGTCAGATTGATCACCCTGTGGATGAAAGAGGGTTTACGACAAAACAGGCAGACGCAGCAACATACCGTTTATACAAAGATGGATTCTACGCTATGTACAAACGTTACGACGAAAATGACAAACTGCTATATGTCGATTATTTTAACGAACTGCGGTATCGAACCAAGCGAGAAAATTATGACAGGAAAGGCTATCTCAGAAGATCGCAAATCATTGATCCGTCTACCAACAACCCGCGAGTCGAAGTTTTTTACAACAAATCCGGAGAGCCATTTTTGAACAAATGGATTGACCTGGAAACAAATAGCACAAGACATATCATTGTGTTCGGTCGTAACGGGGAGGTCATCAAAGAGCTGAAAAATGAGTACGAGCTTCATAAGTATTGGCTCAGCGATGTTGTTCTAAAAAACCAAGTCAATCCGATCGTGCTGTCAGAAAAAAGATCGGAAGATCAACTCATTCTTGACTTGAAACATAAGAGCATGAAGAAGGTTGCGGTGTTTCACAACAACCATTTCAAGGAGCCGTTTGACTTTGGGGCTGAGATTCAAGATCGGAAAAAGCTGCTTGTAGACAGCATGGACAAGTTTGATGCTGTAGTGTTTTTGACAAATGAGCAGAAAAAAGATATCACCGCACAGTTTGGAGTGAAATCGAACTATTGGGTAATACCGCATAGTGCGCCTATCATTGAACCTCAAGAGGTTGAGAAGGATTGGCACACAATCGTATCCCTTCAGCGACTTGTGCCTCACAAGAATGTAGATCATGTGATTAAAGCTTTTGAGAAAGTCATCAAACAGGTTCCGAAGGCTAAACTGCAAATATGGGGTTTTGGTCCAGAAGAAGGAAAACTAAAGTCTCTTGCGAAAAAACTCGGGGTGGAGTCCAGCGTCTCTTTTAATGGATTTACTACCAATGCTATTGGAGTATTTCAGTCGGCCGCACTTTCGGTAATGACATCGAGCTTTGAAGGTTTCGGGATGATCGTAACAGAGAGCATGGCGTGCGGTACGCCAGTGGTGAGCTACAGGTCAAAATATGGCCCCGAAGACATCATCTCGAACAATGTTGATGGGGTACTTATAGCAAAATACGACATTGCCGCCTTGTCCAAAGCTATAATCGATCTTCTCAAAGATCGAGATAAACTTGAAGAAATGAGTCAACAGGCTAAAAAAATTTCTCAGAAGTTCAGCTATGACTCATACAAGAAATCATGGCTTGAATTATTTGATAGCCTTAGTTAAGATCGAAATCCCTGCGAGTTTAGCGGGGATTTTCTCGTTACAGTAGGACTCTACTGCGCACCACTAGAAACAGCAAACGTGCATTTTAAAAAAAGAGCTGCCGGATCACTCCGACGGCTCTTTATCGATATTATGAGTTAGTCTATGCAAACTCTTTTTAAGGCTTCTCCCAAGGGAGTGAGAGAAATTATCCCTTTCTGAATTTCAATCCCTAACTCTCTAATTGGCATATAGTTTTCCGGAAGAATCGTGTTGTTTGCCTGCTGATACATCTCTTTAAAGCTTTTATAAAAATCGTGTTCCTCATGCTTCTTGTAAATATCTAAACCGTTTAAATATGACCCATCGAAAATGAGAGAGACAATACCAAGCCTTTGGAGGTTAGATATCGATATAGCTACTTGACACAAATCATTACAGTCTTCATTTTCTAAATACACGTTAACCTGTAAAGGACCTGATCCGCTTGGTTGAACATGATTAATGTAGTTTGCTATTGGCTTATTAGCCATATTTCCGAAAGACCTTAAGTTCTGTGCATCCAAAGGCGACATTTGCTTGATGATCTCAACAAAGGAATGATGAGTTTGCGATGAATGTCGATTATCCATAGAAGAACCAATTAGTTTAGCAAACATCTGTCTTATCTCATCTTCTTCAATATAGTATTTTGTTGCTTCCAACGCTGGGCCTACAATACTTAGTTGTGGCTCTAGAAGGTTTTCTTCAGGAATGTTATTTAATTGCTCAGTAATTTCTAATTCGAATTTCTTCAGGCTTACTGCTTGCTTAATTCGAAGTTTCTCAATTGGCATGTTTACTCGACTGAAAACCACCCAGACTAAATTTGCTAGTGTGCGGCCAATTTCTTTCGCTGGCTCTGAAGTAGCATTCTCTAAGAACTTTGGAGCCCCAATATTGATAAGTGAAAAATCAGTCTTATTTTCAGTCATACTTGCCCCTCCCAACAAAAGTCTATCAGTACAATAATACCAGAGAATCAAGATTAGGTTTCTAAATTTTCGAGGAGGAAATACTCTCATGCAAAAACACCTCAAATCCTTCGACCGAAATCGTTCACCTACCGGTCTACTGGTTGCATCCACCGACATCCAGCGCCGCCGCCGTCTTAACAGCGACTACGAAATATCCTTCACTGTGCCGATGACAAGCGACGATTACAAGGAGAAGATTATCCCCAAAGGCCACGTTCAAGACGAGCGTGGCCAATTTTATGTGGTGCAGAGCCGCGCGCGGGACCGGAGCAACAGGGCCCTGACTGCTCAGATTGTCTGCACGCACATCATGTTCAAGATGATCGACTTCAAGATTCCTTACGCCGACTACATCGACGAGGCGTACGGGGTCCATATCAGCATGCTGCTTGATAAGATCACGGCGGCGACAGGCGGAGTGTACACCTTTCAGCTTCACGACACCTTCGATCTGATGGACGTCAAGGATTGGGGCCGGACGACAGCGCTGGCCGCCTTGCAAGATACCGTCAACCTTTACGGATGCGAGATCGATCCGGACAACACGGTCATTCATCTGTACAAGCGAATCGGCTCCGACAAAGGATTCCAGTATAGGCTTGGGAAGAACATCATCAGCGATAGCTCCAAGGACGACTATTCGAGCCTGGTCACACGGATGTTCAGCCAAATGAAGGACGGGCGGACGTTCATCGGGCTGTCCACTCACCACCTGACAGCCGAGGAACTTAGCCTGCTGCAGTCCGTACCCGGGGCCATCCAGGACGGCAAGATCATGGTCAATTACCTAATCTCGTCCTATGCGCAGTATTGGACCAATGACGTCAACGTTTTTTACGATGGCGAGCTGATCGACCAAAATATCGAAGACCCGGTCGAGCTGCTGCGGGTGACGCGGGAGGCGCTTCGGAAGAAGGAGATCCCTGAGTTCGAGATCGGCGTCAGTGCAGCGGATATTCACAAGATTGATGACGAAGAGGAACCGGTCGGGCTGGGCGATACTGTGTACGCCTACGACCCTGACATGGAAATGAACATGGTTAGCTGCCGCGCCATGGAGCTGACCGAGTATCCCTTCGCCCGGGACAAGCATTCGCAGGCGACGTTGGCCAACTACATGCTGCGGGATGACACGCAGGTGCTGGCGGACCTAGAGCGCAGCAAGCAGATTCTGAATGACCTGCTGTCCGGAGGGCGTGTGCGGGCGTCAGCGTTTGAGGAGTTCGCGAAGCAGGCTGTTATCGACATCAACAACTCGAAGAGCGAGGTTATTTACGACAGCCGAGGCATCGTCCTGCAAGATGTAGACGACCACGACATTCAGGTGATCCAGACCTCCCGGGGCATTATCATCACGGAAGACGGCGGAGAGACGGCGCGGACGGCTATTACGGGCCGGGGAATCGCGGCGGAAGTCATTGCCGGGGTGCTCGGTAGCTTCGTCAGCATGGAGATCGGCAGCGGGAACAACGTCACCAAGATCAACACCGAAGGCATCAGCTCGGGGCATGCGGACTGGGCGAGCGCGCCCTTCAGGGTGAATATGCAGGGCGATGTGGTGGCTCGATCAATCACGCTGACCGGCACGATTGAGGTATCGGAAGTGTTTGATTCTGATTTTCACGCCGGCACGATCACCGGTTCATGGATAAGGACGTCTGATCCGGGGATATTCCCTTATGCGGAGATGAAGAGCGAGGATGATACTTTTTCGGTGTGGGCATCTTTGGGAAGGGGAATTCAAATTGGGGCCTTCAGATCAGGAGGTTCCTATATGGACTTTGTTGACGGAGAACGAATTGCCACAGTTAATTTCGATTACGCTGCAGGACTTACAATTTCAAGTCCGACTGATATTGAATTAAGAGGTGATGTGTATCTCCCGTGGTGGCGATTCTACAACATTTCAACCGGTCAGACACTTCAAGATGCGATAGATGCTCTGTGGACCGCTTTGGCCGGAAAGGCAAATGCGAGTCATTCGCATAGCGTAACCATATCTGACCATAACCACGGCAATCTGGCAAACTCCACTTCCGGCGGCGGCACATTTACAGTCTTATGAATTTTGCCGATTCGGCAAGTCTTGTCGGCCAGAAGGTGCAGGGGCTTTTCAGCGTCGAGAAGGGCGGCCAGAAGATCGCTGATGTAGTTATCATTAAAGGGTCAACATATGCTCCGGTTCGCGCCATATCTGAGGCAGCCGGGGTATCATTGACCGTGGAAGGGAAGAAGATAATCGTGGAAGAGACAAGCGGAACGGTTTCGACAAGCGCACCTACTGCGCAGACCGTTGACGAAAAACTCATCGCCTTGAAAGCTAAGGCAGAATCAACTTCTAAAGAGATAGAAAAAGTCAAAGCTACCATACAATTTTATGACGAGAAAGTCTTTCCTAAAGACGAAAAAGCAATATCCATGGCGGCTTCAGAGGCAATGAAGCAAATCGAGATTCAACGCTCTGAAGAAAACAAAGCCGCCTACGAGAAATACAAACAGCAGTTGGCGGATCTCCAAGCTTCGCTCGTAGAGATCAATGCACAGATCGCGGAGCTCCAGAAATGAAGAAGCCTATTCTCTGCTTTTTAGGAATCCTGCTGCTTATGATCGCCTTCAGCCTGCTGATCTATCCGACACCGTATAAATATCTCCAGTACATGAATGGAGGATCAATTACGCCGTTGAAGGTCAACATGATCACAGGACATACGCAGCGTTATGTTCAGGGATTTGGATGGGTAGACGACACAAATTCACAATGAGTCCTCTTCGGAGGGCTCTTTTATTTATCGAAGGAGTTGATCCATCTGGCCAAAGTGTCAAGAATAGACATCAGCATCGACCTTGCCAATCCGGTCAACGAGCTCGTGGATGTGGTCTCGATCGTCATGAACTCCTTTCCCGGGCGACAGGAAGAGATACTGCAGCAACTCGACCTGAAGATCGGCGAGGCGCTGGCTGAGATCAAGAGGTCCAAAGCGAAAGCGAAGGAGTAACCGGCACGCTCGACATAGGGCGTGCTTTTATTTTGCCCTCGGGGTTTCCCGGGGGCTATTAATGTTGGAGGGGGAGATGAAACTGAATAAGCCTCAAATTTTCGTATCAGCACTCGGAGCAATATTCGTACCATTATTCGATTTCTTGTATGGGGAGGCAGACGCAGTCGTGACCATCATGGCGGCACTTTTATTTTTCGTTGTCATGGACTGGTTGTCTGGTATCCGTGCGGCCAAGAAAGACCACACTTATGCCAGTAAATACGGTATTGATGGGGTGTTCCGAACGTTCTTCATTTTGCTGCTGCCAGCAGGCGGCAACCTTCTGGACGGTGTATTTGGGCTTCCGGGGGCAATATTCGGGGCCTTGGCAATCGGGACGATCTACCACGTTTTACAGAGCATGACGGCAAATTCCATTCGGGCAGGCTGGGGGGATTGGTTGCCGTTGCCTGTGCTGGATTCAATCCTTAAATGGGTGGGAAGCGAGCTGGATAAAAAGATCAAGCGCGCTGCCGAGAGAAAAGGAGCTGAAGAGTAG
>NZ_ASSC01000154.1 GCF_000520735.1 Paenibacillus forsythiae T98 | reverse complement strand
CCGGCGGAGCCGCGCCCATAACGGTCGCGACATCCGCCCCGGCGCCAAAGCACAGCTCGAATTCGTACTGCGCGTTATCGAAGGTCTTCATGTCCGCAACTATAGTTTTATGCGGAAATTCGCGCTTAAGCGCTTCCACGGACGCCATGCCGAATTCCTTGATCAGCGAGGTGCCCACCTCGATCCAGTCGATATAGGGCTCCGTGCGCCGGACCATATCTGCCGCTTCCTCTATGCTCATCCGGTCTAGCGCCAGCTGGATCTTCACCGCGCGGACACCCCCAGCTTCGGCTCAGGCTGCTGCCCGGATACTTTGCGGGATTTGCCGACCGTCATGGTCAGAATCGCCGACAGCAGCAGC
>NZ_ASSC01000153.1 GCF_000520735.1 Paenibacillus forsythiae T98 | reverse complement strand
CGCACCGTCTCGCCTTCATGGAAGGCGCGGTCGGCGCCCAGATGGTATTTTACATCACCGGTCCAGCCGTAGTTGATGCCCATGGAGCCTTCGGATGGGAACAGCTCCTTGTTCGGTGAATGATGGAACTCGGAGAAAATAATATCGTACGGTTTGCCCAAAATATGCGCGAGCACATTCAAACGTCCCCGGTGGGCCATGCCCATCAGGATGTGCTCCGCGCCATCGTGCGCGGCCGCGCGGACAATTTCGTCCAGCATGGGAACAAGCGCGTCATTGCCTTCCAGACTGAACCGCTTCTGGCCGACGAACGTCTTGTGCAGGAACGTCTCGAACTGCTCCACCTGAATAAGCCGGCCGAGCAGCCCTTTGCGTTCCGCAGGCGTCAGCGGGGCGGGCGAGGTCGCCGATTCGGCCTGGCTGTTCAGCCAGCGAAGCTCCCGCTCGTCGTGGACATGGCCGAACTCGTAGGCGATCGTCTTGGTATAGGCTTGGCGCATCCGGTGGTAAGCGTCCCAGCCTGTCAGCACATCCTGCGGGGCGTTCTCCCAGATGAGCGAAGCCGGCAGGGCAAGCAAATCCTCGCGCGTAAGCTCATAAGTCTCGGGGTCCAGCCATTTGGCCATGGAGGTGTGGCCCTGTTCCAGCGGATCGATGTCGGCCGCTAAATGACCGAAAATGCGGATGCTGGCGATCAGCTTGGAGGCTCTGACCGCTTTGCGGAGCCAGTCGGTATCTGCGGACAGGGACGGTCCGGGAGTTCTGGCGGCCTCGGATGTTAGCGGAGGAGGACCGTAGACGGTGAACAGTTCGCGGTAGTGGGCTTCCACCGAAGAAGGATCTTCGGCGAAATGTTCGTACTTTTCCTGAATGTAGCCCAGATTGGGACCGTAATACTTGCTCCAGACGGATTCGTTGTAGGGCTCATTGGCTGGCATGAAACATCCTCCTAACGGTTAAACTCCAAAGACGGGGGGCGCACAGGAGGCCCGCTTTTGGAGCTGCGATGGTTACGTTTACATTCTATAATAAATATACATCATTATAAAGTTAATACCTCATCCTATTGTGCTCCTTTCAACATATGTAATCAATTCAAGCTTTCGTCTAATCCGTTCGAAAAAAGGAATCATTCATAAACAGGACCAAGCAGCTATATAATGGAATCATGCACTTCAAAAATAGTTGATTAGACGGCTTGAAAAACGGGTATTTGTTCTTTATAGTTCTTGTATACTACTAAGATCATACATATGTTCATGTTATTGCTAGTGTTGGAGGTTCGTTCATCTACGCTTCACTCTGTTTTTTCTCCGCGCACATTTAATTTTTTTCCAGAATTCGACACACTTTAGGGCTAGCTTCAGGTATAATATTCTTGCAAGTCCATTAATGAAGAAGAAGATTCAGATCCTTGAATGCAAGGGTCCAGTAAAAGGTAAACTTGCTGAAAGGCAGGGGCACAAAGTCTCGGGTCTAAGGTGATTTTTATATACTAAGACGGCCGGACTGCCTGGGGACAAAAATCTTAGGAGGAGATTTTTTGGACAAGTCCAACCAGGGGAAAATCGGAGAGCTGCAGACGTTAGATCTTGATATGGAATGGGTGTATTTGCTATTGAAAGCGAAGAAGCTTGGACTCCATGTGGATGAAATTCGTCGGTTCTTCAATGACAGGACACTTAAAGCAATGTAGCAAAGGGTCTAGCATCATCAATTGACAGGGGAAGTGGACATGGCGGCGCGGCGTCATGTCCTCTATATGTTTGAGAGCCTATGCTTAAGTTAGTTATCCTTCTGTTCAAGCCGCCACTTCTGGTAATCCAGAAACTCCTTGAACTCGCGCTTGCTGACGCCCGAGGCCATCGCCTCCTGTACCAGCTTGAACCATTCGGAATCGAGCGCTTCCTCCTGCGTATCGGAAATCTCTCCATAGAGAAGAATGTGAACGGAGACGTCCAGAGCCTCGGCAATTTTTTCAATGAATTGGATAGAGGGGTTGGATTGAATGTTGCGTTCAACATTGCTTAAGTATGATTTGGCCACATCAGCCTTGCCTGCCAGCTCGGATAAAGATAATCCCTTCTCCAGACGAAGATGCTGAATGTGTTGTCCTATATTGTCTGGCACGATGAGTTACGCCCCCCTCCTTGTTTTTTGGTACTAGTATAGCAAAGGTCCGCATACAAGGCAAAGCAGGCATTTTCCAGAAATTCTAATGAATCGGAAGCTGTCGGTGAACAGTCAGGGCAGACGGACACCCCGGGAGCTGACATACAGGTCATACCATTCCTTGCGGGTAAGCTCCAGCTTGTCGGCGCCTTCGCAGGCCGTGATGCGCTTCGGATTGACCGTCCCGATGACGGGCTGAATCGCCGCCGGATGCGTCATCAGCCAGGAGAGGACGACAGCCTCCGGGGTGACTCCTTTCTCGGCCGCCAGCGTTTGGACAAGGCGGGCGGTGCTGCGGACCGTCTCCGGTTCCTCGCCCCCCAGCGGGCGTCCGCTGTATTTGCCTTGGGCAAGCGGTCCCCAGGCTTGAAGCTGAATATTCTCAAGTCTGCAGTGCTCGATCGTTCCTTCGGGCATGCCCTGCTCTCTCCAGGCCTGCTGATTGACGCTTACGACTGAATCGAGCCAATAGATTTTCTCCAGGCTCATTTCCAGCTGATTGACGATCAATGGCTCGTCGCTGTATGCCTGAAGCAGCCTGATTTGGCTCTCGCTCATATTGGAGACGCCGAAATGCCGCACCTTGCCGGATTGCTTGAGAAGATGAAGCGCTTCGCCGACTTCTTCGGGGTCCATCAGCGGATCGGGCCGGTGGAGCAGCAGAATATCGAGATATTCGGCGCCGAGACGCGACAGAATGCCGTCCACGCTGCTCAGGATATGGCTCTTGGAGAAATCGAACACATTGGAGCTTTCCCCCGGTTCCGCCAGCTTGATGCCGCACTTCGATTGAAGAATAATGCTCTCGCGCAGCTCCGGCCGTTCTTTAAGGACGGTGCCGAATACTTTTTCCGCTTTGCCGCGGGTATAGATATCGGCGTGATCGAACATATTGACGCCGATGGAAAGCGCCGCTTCGACAGCTTCATGTCCTTCCTTGATCTGTTCTCCGGTAATCGCCTCACGGTCCCAGCCTCCGCCAAGGCCCATACAGCCCAGGACAATCCGGCTTGCGGGAATTCCGCGTTTGTTAAGTGGCAACGTTCTCAAATGCAATCCCTCCGTCATAGTGATAGATGGCTTCACAGCTATTGTACAGCTTTGGAAGCCGGCAGGATAGTTTAGATCGGCGAAGTCCGAGTATGGCCAGCTTCATCGACATGCGTCCTACTCCTTGCTTGCCGCCGGCTGCGGAGCTTTACTGCGGATGAACAAGCGGTCCTTCGGCATGAACAGCACAGCCGCGAGTCCGAGCACCGCCGGAATAAGCGCCCACAGGAATGTATGCGCAATGGAGGAAGACAGCGCGGCCGAAATTTTCTCAAGCACGGGAGCCGGAATCTGCGCTCTTGCTTCCGGGGTCAGCGCGGCGCGCGGGTCGCCGAACGCGGAGGACTGGGCGCTGCCGCCGAACGCGGCGCTCAGCTTGTCCGTGAACAGGTTGCGCTGGATGATGCCGAAGATCGTAATGCCAAGCGTCATGCCGAGCGAACGCATAAAGGTACAGGTTGACGTGGCTGAACCGCGCTGGCGGACATCGAAGTGATGGACGGAGGACATGTTGAGCACCGAGAAGGAGAAGCCGACGCCAAAGCCGGTCACAGCCATAAAGAGGTTGATCTGCAGGCGGGTGGTATCCGGCGACAAGGTCCCGAGCAGCGCGACGCCGGCGACGAAGAAGACGGTCGACAGCAGCATGATATTCCGGAAGCTGGCCCGGGCTGTAAGCTGGCCGCCAAGCTGGGCGCCGGCCACCGATCCGACCATCATCGGCATCAGAATCAGACCGGAATTCGTGGCGGAGCCGCCGAATACACCCTGAACGAAGATCGGGATGTAGACGGTCGCCACAATGAAGGCGGAGCCGTAGAACAGCGCGGCCAGGGCGCTTGTCGCGAACAGGCGATTCCGGAACATGCTGAAGGTGATGATGGGTTCAGCCGCGCTCCGTTCAATGAGCAGGAAGGCGATCAGAAGCATAGCGAAGCCCGCGAACAGGCCAAGAATGGCGGAGGAGCCCCAGGCATATTCCTGTCCGCCCAGCTCCAGAGCGAACATCAGGCAGATGATCGCGCCAACCAGCGTGAAGGCGCCGACCCAGTCGATCCGCTGCTTGGAGTGAGTTACCGATTCCTTATAGGCCAGGGCGATCATGACAAAGGCGATCACCCCGAGAGGGAGATTGATGTAGAAAATCCAGCGCCAGCCGACATAATCGGTGATGTACGCCCCGAGCAGCGGACCGAGCACGCTGGAGATGCCGAAGACCGCGCCGAACAGTCCCGTCATCTTGCCGCGCTTCTCAGGCGGAAAGATGTCAAATATAATCGTGAACGCAATCGGCATCAGTGCGCCGCCGCCCACACCTTGAATAGCGCGGTAAATACTGAGCTGGGTAATGCTGCCCGCGGTGCCGCAGAGGACTGAGCCGATGAGGAACAGCAGCAGGCCGAGCATGAAGAATCGCTTGCGTCCGTACATATCGGACAGCTTGCCGAAGATGGGAGTGCCGGCCATTACCATAACCATATACGCCGAGGTGACCCATACCAGCTTGTCCATCCCTCCGAGATCGGAGACAATCGTTCCCAGAGCCGCCGCTACGATCGTATTGTCCATGGCGGCCATCAGGACGCCCAGGAGCAGACCGGCAACGACCAGCTTCAGGTTGCTTTCTTTGGAATGCATTATTGGAAACTCCTTTTCTGTAAATTGGTGAAGCTTAATTATAGTGAACCCTCCCCCACTTAGCTTACGCTTGAAGTGGGGGCTTCGGTTGGCATCGATACAGGGTTGCATTCGCTGCGAGCTTCATGTTTGAAGACTCAATGCCTGTTGCACCCGAATGAGGGAAGCCAACGTCCAATACGTTCGTTTTGCCTGTTGCGAATACAGCAACATCACGCTTCGTGTTGCGGTGGACAAATCCACTGCCATCAAACGGTAGGCGCGCTCGTATTCGCAGGGTTGACCCTGGAAACCCGCATCTCCAGGAAATGAGCCATTTCGGTCACTTTCGTTTGGATGCGCCGTTTGGCCCAAAACTGGAGCTTGCTCGAAGCCGCCTGGCTCCCCACGTTCCTTTAGGCAGACGCATCTTCCCTAAATACTCCATGACGATGACCTTTGCGCGGTGCTTCTGGGCAAAGGCGACGATTTGATCGAGAGCGCCTCCATCGCAAGTTTGATGAATCTAGCATAACACAAGAACATATGTTTGTTAAGCGGACGTGTCTAACCCCCACCTTCGCTGTTGGTTTAGAGGTGGGGTTCTGCCGTTCCATTTATTCAGTTTCTGCGCCGCCCTGCGCCCGGAGAGCCAGAGGCCTACACGGCAGCTTCCGTGGTGCGCGGCTGTCTGGACTCGATGTAGCTGATAAAAAGCTCCGTAAGCTCCGGATCGAATTGGCTGCCCGCGCACGCCCGAAGCTCGACAATCGCCTCTTCCACCGATTTGGTCGGCTGGTAGGGCCGTTCCGTCGTCATGGCGTCAAAGGAATCGATAATGGTCAGCATCCGGCACAGTCTCGGAATTTCCTCGCCCTTGAAACCATGCGGATAGCCTTTGCCGTCGTATCTTTCGTGGTGCAGCTCGATATAGGGGGCCAAATCCTTGAATTTGTCGCCCATCAGCGCCATCTGCTTGCCCCAGGTGACATGCCATTTCACCATTTCCCACTCCTCGGGCGTGAGCTTTTCCTTCTTGTTCAGAATGCCCCAGGGAATTTCGAGCTTGCCGATGTCATGGATCAGCGCGCCCAGCGTGAACTGCCGTTTCGACAGGCTGTCCAGCGAGAGCACCTCGCTGATGTCCACGGCGTACCGGAATACCCGCTTGGAATGCTTGAAGGTCTCCATGTCCTTGTACATGAACAGGTTAAGCTGCTGCTCGATATCCCGCACATCCTGGCTGAAATCGATATCCTGCTCAAGCAGCGATTGGTGGCCGTAGACATGAACCATGTTCTTGCCCTGCTTCTTGGCGTAATACAGGGCCTGGTCGGCCTGGTCCACCAGCTCCGACTTGTCATGAATATCGGTGCGGTAGCCTGCGATTCCCGAAGAGAAGGACAGGCAGCCTTGAGGGAAAATCTCGGCCCCTTCGAAATGGGAGTTGTTCAGCGTCTTGCGCAGGCGGTCGAGAAAGCGCTTGGCCTGGTCGGTGTCGTAGGAGGGCATCAGGAGCGTAAATTCTTCCCCGCCATAGCGGGAGACGACCATTTCCTCGCTGCCGCATTCTTTTTTCAGCAATTCCGCCAAAAAAACAATCAGCCCGTCCCCCTTGAGATGGCCGAAGTGGTCGTTATATTTCTTGAAATCGTCGATATCGATCATAGCCAGCGACAACGAGGAGCCGGTGCTTCTGGATTTGCGCATTTCCTCTTCCAGCGTCAGCTCGAAATAGCTGTGGTTGAACAGGCCCGTCCGCAGGTCCCGGTTCGCGCGTTCCTCAATGTCCCGGTACATGGCGAACATCCGTTTGAAGGCGTAGGACAGCAGCACGCTGAGACAGAGAAACAGGGCCAGCCCGAAAATATGATTATGATAGAGCAGGATGACAAGCACAAGCGCCAGCACCAGCGTGCTGAGGTAGGCGATGATTGTATCCTTCAGCATTCCTTTCAGCGTCTCGTACAAATTCTCATTATAGAAGACATAGTAGTAGAAAGCGATCAGCATCGTATTCAAAATGAAGTATACCGCCATGCCCCCGGCGTACGCCGACAAATGCCCGTCCAGAAGCGGTCCCCGAACACCGCCCAGCGCGGCATAGGTGAAGGACGCCGAGGCGATAATGACCGAGTATATGGCAAAGTTGATGAGATGCTTCCACCAGATGGTCTTGCGTTCAATCAGAAAGATCATCGCTGACGAGACCAGCAGGACGGTCAGGCTGAATGCGGGGCCGAACACAAATATGCAGGCCAGATAGACGGAGGAGTCGAGGGATAACCCGTTGCCCTGCGGAGGAAGCTGGAATGTAAACACTGTCAATACCACAGCTGCTCCGGATAGCGCATATACCCATACCCAGGTTGGAGTGGTGTAGTGGATGAAAGCGCCCCGATTATACATCGTGAACAGCCCGAGTCCCGTCAGACAAATGGCGAGCACATAAAGGTGACTCAGGTGCAGCTTGGCGATGGCTGTTTTCCAATTTGGCAAAAGTTACCCTCCTCATCGCAAGTATCATCGTTGACCCATTTATTTTAAGGGATTTGCCGAAAATTTCATAGATGCCAAGGCGCAAAATACGGGAGCGGACTCGCAGGTCACGGCCTGTTCTCGGCATACCAAAAAAGCAGGCTGAACATCAGCCTGCTCCTGGTTTCGTTCAATTAACGGCCGCCGCCGATGAGTCTGAATCCGGAGGTCAACGCCATAACCACGGAAGCGACGATCACCGCGTTGATAATGATGCGGGAATACAGCATGCCGTCCCATCTCTTTTTCACAGGTCTTTCACTCCTTTCGATCATCGGACGTCAAGACTGCCCGGCTTCCATCTCCTGCGCTCGAATCCGCTTTCTGTCCGGAACAAGGATGTGCTGAAGGTAGAGGAAAATCCCGACATTCATCACAATATCGCCAACGCTGATGACCTGGGTGCGCGGATAAGGCCTGGACAGCGGGATAATGTCCCCGAGGAACGGCAGTCTGGTTGCGGAGTCCATCAGGAAGTGCTTCGTAACGACGGCTCCCGTCTGCAGAATATGTACGTAATAAGGGTCCAGAACCTTTGCCGCCTCCAGCGACACAGGCATCTTGCCGCCATTGACGGCCATGACGAGAAAGTTCAGAAAGACTCCGCCCAAAATAAACAGGAAGCCCGGAGTTCTTCGGTTCAACCACAGGATGTAAAGCCCTGCCACGTACACGGCGGCAAAGAAGATGCCGCTGAACGAAGCAAAGGCAGACGACCGGTCATTCAGTTCAAACACGACAAACTGGAGAAGCAACAGCAGGGGAAACCATAAGCCGCCTCTGATGCGCAGGCTGCCGAAACGGGTCAGTCCGTAGCGAAATCCGCCCCGGAGCAGCCCTACTGTTAATCCGAGCACAATACCGTCGTAGACCACGTTGAATGCTCCTATAATTATGTATTAATGAGACAGGAATCTGATATAGGGGGATATTCGGCCTAGAACATGGAAATCCTTCTGACCAGAACAATTTTTGCGAAATTCCCCGGGAATTGTGTCGAAAATTTAAAAAAGCGGGCGAATGGATTGATGTCGCTTGACATACCCCCATGGGGTATAATAAAGTGATGGTGAGGAGGGTGATGCATGGCGGCGCATGAGAAGCATGACGAAGGTGTTGCCCCGCAGTGCTGCGGCAGTGATTGCCATTCTTCCGGAGAACGCACAAGTCATCATACGCGGGAATTCAAGAACGGGCTGACTACCCGGCTTAACCGAATCGAAGGGCAGATCCGGGGCATTAAAGGCATGATTGAGCGCGACACCTACTGTGACGATGTCCTGACCCAGCTTGCGGCGGTCCAGTCGGCGCTTGGCAGCGTCGGGAAGCTGCTGCTTGAGGGCCATATGAAGAGCTGTATTATTGAAAGAATTGAAGCCGGAGAGCATGAGGTTATTGACGAACTGCTGATTACGGTCGGCAGATTAATGAAATAAGGAGAGGATTAATCATGGCGAATGTTGTATTGAATGTGGAAGGAATGTCCTGCGGACATTGCGTAAGCTCGGTGGAGAAAGCGGTTGGCAGCCTTGGAGCGTCCGCCAAAGTCGATCTGGCCTCCAAGACGGTAGCGGTTGATTATGACGACAGCAAGCTGAGTGTCGGAGCCATCAAGGAAGCGATCGAAGAACAGGGCTATGACGTAGTTTAACAGGCATGGATGGGGCACACGCCAAGGCATGGAGCGGCAGGGAAAGCAGTCCCGGGAAGGCGTTCCGCGCCTTCTCTTTTTTTAATTCATATACCCCCTATGGGTACCTGGAAGGAGTTGATCGCATGGAAAAAGCAGCAGAGATACCGGTAGAGCAGCAGGCGACCTTGCAGATCACGGGTATGACCTGCTCCGCTTGCGCGGCGCGCATCGAGAAAGGGCTGGCCCGGATGGAAGGCGTATCCCGGGCGAACGTCAATCTTGCGCTGGAGCAGGCGGCGGTCGGCTTCGATCCCAAGGTTGTCAGCGTGCCGAAGATTGAGGAGAAGATCCGGTCGCTCGGATACGATACGGTGAAGGAAGCGGCGGATTTTGATATTACGGGCATGACCTGCGCCGCCTGTTCGGCCCGGATTGAGAAGGTGCTTCGCAAGCTGCCGGGTATCGCCGAAGTCAACGTTAACCTTGCGCTGGAAACGGCGCATGTGGAATATACGCCGGGGATGATTACCACCGGGGAGATTATCGCCAAGGTCGACTCGATCGGCTATAAAGCCTCACTGAAGGAGGATCGGAAGGAGACCGCCGGCCGGCGGGAGCTTGAAATCAGCCGCAAGCGCCTGAAGTGGATGATCTCGGCGCTGCTGTCGCTGCCCCTTCTGTGGGCGATGGCCGGGCATTTCTCCTTCACTTCCTGGCTTCCCGTACCGGGGCTGTTCATGAATCCGTGGTTCCAGCTTGTTCTGGCTACCCCGGTACAGTTCATTATCGGCTGGCAGTTCTATGTCGGCGCCTACAAGGCGCTTCGTAACGGCAGCGCCAACATGGATGTTCTGGTGGCGCTGGGCACGTCGGCCGCTTACTTCTACAGCTTGTATCTTACGCTTGATTCCCTGAGTATGCGCGGCATGAATCATACCGTCGAAATGTATTATGAGACGGGAGCCGTGCTGATTACGCTCATTTTGGTCGGCAAATGGTTCGAGGCGCTTGCCAAGGGCCGCTCCTCTGACGCCATCCGCAGCCTGATGGGCCTGCAGGCCAAGACGGCGCTGGTCGTCCGTGAAGGAACGGAAACGAGCGTCCCCGTGGAGGAGGTTGTGATCGGGGACATCGTACTGGTGAAGCCGGGTACGAAGATTCCCGTTGACGGCGAAGTCGTCGACGGCTTGTCCTCGGTGGACGAATCCATGCTGACCGGCGAGAGCATTCCGGTGGAGAAGAAGCCGGGCGACCCCGTGATCGGAGCGACGGTGAACAAGAACGGCGTGCTGAGGATCAAGGCCCGCAAGGTGGGCCGCGACACGGCGCTGGCCCAGATTATCCGCGTAGTCGAGGAAGCGCAAGGCTCCAAGGCGCCGATTCAGCGGGTGGCGGACGTTATTTCCGGCATCTTCGTGCCGATCGTGGTGGCGATTGCGGCGCTGACGTTCCTCATCTGGTATCTCTGGGCCGCTCCGGGACAGTTCGCGGAAGCTCTGGAGAAAGGGATTGCCGTACTGGTTATCGCCTGCCCCTGCGCGCTGGGCCTGGCGACGCCGACCTCGATTATGGCCGGCTCGGGAAGAGCGGCGGAGCTTGGCATTCTGTTCAAGGGCGGCGAGCATCTGGAAGCCGCGCAGGGCATTCAGCTCGTCGTGCTCGACAAGACGGGCACCGTGACGAGCGGCAAGCCGGTGCTTACGGATGTCCTCGTATCTCCGGACTTTCGGGGTGCGCTGG
>NZ_ASSC01000152.1 GCF_000520735.1 Paenibacillus forsythiae T98 | reverse complement strand
GTCGTGGAATCGATCAGCAGCAGTTCCTTGGGGATATTGATCTTCCGGCGAGTTTCCCGATTACATTTGCGGACGAGAAGATGAAAAAGTTCCTTAAACACGGCAAAGGGGACTTCGGACGCTTTTCCGGAAAAGCAGGAATAATGAACCGTAGGCAATCCGCTGGCAGAAGCACAGTCGGATCCGGCACGGTAGCTTGACCATTCCTGGGCCGCTGCCGTACACCAGTACTGCAGCAAAGTGAAGAGGGTAAATTTCCGGGCCTTATCTTGATATCCGGCAGCTTTTGCTACGGTCGCTATTTCTTCCGGTGTCAGGAGCGATTGAAGAATAAACGGGATCGTGATAGACTTTTTCATGAGAGTCGTCACCTTTCGGTTTGGT
>NZ_ASSC01000151.1 GCF_000520735.1 Paenibacillus forsythiae T98 | reverse complement strand
CCCCCCCCCCCCCCCCGCCAGTCGTTTGCGGCCGCAGGCTATCAGGTTGATAATGGCCGGGTGCTTCAAGACGGCCAACCCTTGGCCTTCCGGTTGCTGACTTACCAAGCCAGAGCTGAACTGCCGCTGATTGCCCAGTTGATCCAGGCTAATGCAAGGGAGCTTGGAATCACGGTTGACATACGTCTGGTGGATAATATTGACGAGTATTTGGCCGCAAATAACGATTGGGATCTGGCCGTCTACAGCAGCATTACCGCTCCGCGCGGAGATGCAAGCTATTTTCTGAATGCCGCCTATACTCCTGAAGGAGCGCTCAATTATGCGCATGTCCATCAACCTGAGCTGGAAGTTCTGATTGGCAAGCTGAATGCGGCCATTTCAGAAGGTGAACGGAATGCGATTGCCCAGGAAGCGGTTGGCTATATTGACAAGCATGTGTTGAACTCCTATATTATTCATCCCAATCATTTTGTCGTGTACAGCAATCATGTGAAGAACTGGGTAACCAGTAAAAGTGAATACTATCTATTGACTAAAGATTTGGATATTGAATAATATGCTGCGTTCTATCGGCAAAAAACTGCTGGAGCTGCTGTTGTTCTTCCTGCTGATGTCTGTAGTCAGCTTCTGTCTCTTGAAGCTAGTTCCGGGCGATCCTGTCCGGAGCATTCTCCGGGTGGATGATGTAGCTGTTTCAAACGAACAACTGGAGGCAATGCGCGATCAGCTCGGACTAAACAAACCTCTGATTGTGCAGTACGGCATATGGCTGAAGCAGCTTGTACAATTGGACCTGGGACATTCACTCATTACGCATAGATCCGTCTTCACTGAATTCGCCGGGAAGCTGCCCTATACGCTATCGCTTACCGGAGGGTCGCTCATCGTCATGCTCCTGATAGCCATGCCGCTGGGTACACTGTCTGCCTTATACCGCGATCGCTGGATTGACAGGCTTAGCCGGACGATCTCCTTAATCGGCTCATCCCTTCCAAGCTTCTGGCTGGGTCTTCTGCTTATCCAGCTCTTCGCGGTCCGTCTGCGTATGCTGCCGCCAATGGGTGAAGGGAGTATACTGCATTTGATCCTCCCGTCGCTAACCCTGGGGCTGGCGATGTCTGCGGTCTACGTAAGACTGATCCGTTCCAGTCTGATTGAAAGTGCCAGTCAGGACTTCGTTGCCTCCGCCAGAGCCAGAGGGCTTCATCCGGCGCGGGTCTTCTTGTTCCATACCTTCCGCCACAGCCTTGTACCGCTGATTACGGTCTTCAGCGGAAGCATGGGCAGTCTGCTCGGAGGTACTGTGGTTATCGAAGTGTTGTTCGCTTACCCGGGGATAGGAAAATGGATTGTGGATGCGATTGCCGCGCGGGATTACCCGGTAATTCAGGGCTATATACTGTTCATGAGCGTATTTATAGTAAGCATTAATGTTCTTGTAGAGATGTCCTATCGCTGGATCAATCCTGAAATTGCTTCGAAGGGGAAGGAAATTGGATGAGAATTATCACGAAGCATGATCTGCAAGCCGGGAGGAAATTACAAAGGCCTGCAAGCGTTGCGCCCATACTTCTTGCCATGTCTGTGCTTGCTCTCATCATGGCTGCGCCAGCGCTGGCGCCTTACGATCCTTATAATGTAGCCATAGGAGAGCGACTGAAGGCGCCGGGCGCCGGCCACTGGCTCGGAACCGATCATTTGGGACGGGATCTGCTCTCCAGAATCATATCGGGCATTCGGACAACCCTCGGGACAAGCTTGCTCATTCTCGCCTGCTCCATGCTGATTGGCGTTCCGCTAGGCTTGCTTTCAGGATATCTCGGCGGTCTTTGCGACCGGGTATTCAAGAGAGCTGTAGATGCCTTCATGACCCTGCCTGATTATATATTTGCTATCGTACTGAGCGGATTGCTCGGCCCGGGGCTTATTAATCTGTTGTCTGCTGTAATTGCGGTGAAATGGGTCAGCTATGCCCGGCTGGCGCGAAGTATAGTCCTTCTGGAGAAACAAAAGGAATATATTGCCCTCGCCACCTTGAGCGGTGTTTCTCCCCATCGGATCGTTATTAAGCATATTCTTCCGCATACCTGGGGAAATGTGCTGGTGCTGGCAGCGCTGGACCTGGGTAAAATCATTCTGATGATCGCCTCCCTCTCCTATATCGGACTGGGACCGCAGCCTCCTGCCGCTGAATGGGGCTCCATGCTGAATGAAGGCCGCCTGTATTATCATACGGCCCCCCATCTTATGCTTGTCCCCGGCCTGGCAATCATGCTTACAGTGCTGCTCGCCAATATTGCAGGCGACCGTCTTAGAGACAAGTATGATGTTAGAAACAAAGAGAGAGCGTGAACCTATGCTGACCATTCAGAATCTTACCATATCTTCCGGAAGCCAATTGCTGGTTAACGGCCTCAATCTGGAGCTGAGAGCCGGGGAATGGCTGGCGCTTGCCGGTGAAAGCGGCAGCGGCAAGACTCTTGCCGCTGCCTCCATCGGAGGACTGCTGCCAAGAGGGATTAGTTACAGAGGAACCCTTAACTGGAAAGGAACCGATCTGACGAACCTGCCCCCCGCCCGGAGACGGAAGTTACTCGGCCTGGAAATTCGTTATATTTTTCAGGATTATCAAGGGGCGTTCACCCCGTTTATAACGATAGGGAAGCAGCTTGATGAACTGCTGTCCACGCATACCGATCTTGACCGCCATGCCCGACGGGCGCTGGGTATCGAAGCGCTGGAGCGCGTGAATCTCCCCGGCGACCGTGTATACAGAAGCTACCCTTTCCAGTTAAGCGGCGGTCAATTGCAACGGGCAACCATTGCTTCCGCCCTCATGCTTCATCCCGCACTCATTATTGCGGATGAGCCGACGACCGCGCTTGACAGCCTGACTGCACAGAGGGTGCTGAAGCTTATTGCTGCGGCTAAGGAACGAATGAATACCTCTGTGCTATGGATCACTCACGACCTCAGACATGTTCGGAAATATGCGGACCGTGTTGCCGTAATGTGCAGAGGGGAGCTTGTGGAGCAGGGAACCAAGGACGAGGTGCTATACACCCCTTCCCACCCTTATACGAAGCGGCTGATTGCAGCAATCCCGCCCTTGTCGCCGGATGCTCCCGAGCGGCTCGGCCAGATGCCTTTGAGCCGACGGCTTAAGGAAGGAGCCCTGAAATGACGGAAGCGCGAGCGAACAATATCATCAATGTAGTCAATTTGCATAAATCCTATACCGATGCTCACCCGGTACTGCATAGCATCTCATTTCATCTGACAGAAGGGGAATGTCTGGGAGTCGTTGGCGAGAGCGGGTGCGGCAAGAGCACTCTGGCGCGCTGTCTATTGACTCTGACAGGCTGGCAGAGCGGAGAGATATATTTTGACGGCCTGCGGCTCAGCGGCATGGGGAACAGAGAGCTTCGGGAAGCCCGTTCACGGATGAGCGCTGTCTTTCAGAACCCTGCGTCAGCCTTGAACCCGCGCCTTCCGATTCTGGATTCATTGATGGAGCCGCTGGATGAGCGCAAGGGCTTCGTCCCTTCATTCCTGGCCGGAGAACGTCCGGCAAGACGGCTCGAAGTAGCCGAGGCGCTTCTGGCAACGGTGGGATTGTCCGCCGATGCTCTGTTCAAGCACCCGCATGAGCTTAGCGGCGGCGAGAAGCAACGGATCATGATAGCCAGGGCCATCAGTACGGAGCCTGCGTTTATCGTACTGGACGAGCCGACGGCGAGCCTGGACGTGACGACACAATCGGTGATCCTTAATCTGCTTAAAGATTTGCAGGAGACGCTCAGCTTATCCTATCTCTTCATCTCGCATGATCTGGCTGCCGTCCATTTCATGAGTGACCGCATTATGGTGATGCGGTCCGGTCATATCCTGGATGAATTCAGCAAATCCCGGATCTTTGATGAGCAGCGGCACCACTATACGAAGCTGCTCCTGGAGGTGTTCTCCGGATGAGCGAGCTCATGGATCGACCGAGTCACCGCGCATACCTGATGCTAGGCATCCCATTAATGATTTCCAGCCTCACGACACCGCTGCTTGGAGCCGTAGATACTGCGGTGGTGGGTCATTTATTCGATCCGTCGCTCCTGGGTGGAACGGCTATTGCCATACTCATACTTAATACGCTGTTTTGGCTGTTTGGCTTTCTGCGAGTCAGCACCTCCGGCTTCGCGGCTCAGGCGCGCGGAAGCGGAGACATATCCGGAGGGATGTCCGAGCTGATCCGTCCGCTGGTTGTGGCAGGTCTGATGGGTGTGGCGATGATTGCGCTGAAGGAGCCGATTCTTCAGTCCGCTTTATCACTGATGAGACCTGAACCGGATGTGGCTAGATGGGCCAGGGTATATTTTGAAATCCGGATCCTTGGAGCACCGCTGACGCTGCTAAATTATGCGCTTCTTGGTTGGCTGATGGGAATGTCGCATATAAAATATACGCTTACTATGCAGCTTTCAACGAATGTGCTGAATATTGCGTTTTCCCTGCTGTTCGTACAGGGCCTTCACTGGGGCGTAGCCGGCGTGGCAGGAGCTGCCGTGCTGGCTGAGGGTCTTGCCTTCCTTCTCGGTGTAATTCTCGCGCTGCGCTCTCCTTATATGAATCTGTCCGACTTGCGCTGGACAGACTCGTTTAAGCGTAGCGATATCCGCAGGATGTTCCGCACTAACGGCGATTTATTTGTGCGGACCGTATGCCTGCTGGCGATGTTTAACCTGTTTACGGCATCGAGCACTGCATTTGGAACCCGGATTCTGGCCGCCAATACTATACTGCTACAGATTCATTACCTTATGGCCTATTGCTTCGATGGCTTAGCCAATGCAAGCAGTATTTATGCTGGACAAGCACGCGGCTCGGGGAACTGCATGCTGCTGAAGAGGACATTATACCTCTCCTGGATTTGGGGAGGCATTGCCTCAATAGGACTGGCGGGAGCGTACCTTCTCAGTACAGAACATATCATCTCTTTGTTTACGGATAATGACAGTATTAAGCAGATTGCTATGCAGCATGGAGGATGGCTGCTTCTGTTCCCGTTAGTCACCGGCTTCGGCCTGGTATTCTATGGGGTATTCACAGGACTTACGGAGACGGCGCCGATTCGCAATTCCATGCTGCTCTCCCTCACTGTCTATGCACTGAGCCTGCTTGTGTTCGTTCCCGCATACGGGAACCACGGATTGTGGTTATCCTTCATACTATTCGGCCTTGGCCGTTCTGTGTTTCTGCTTGTCTATGTTCTGAAGTTCAAGCTGGCTGCGGCGGTTAAAGAACGTCCGATAGCCGAGCTGTACGAACAGGATCACGGATAACGAGACGCTTCCGACAATACCCAGCATGATGGCAATCTGGTATTCCACAGCTACGATGGGCGATGTCCCGGACAAAATTTGTCCCGTCATCATTCCGGGCAAGAAGACGATGCCCATGCCGACCATCGAATTAATGGTGGGGAGCATAGCGGCATCGAAGGCCTGATTGACAATATCCCGAGCCGCTATGCGCGGCGTTGCTCCAAGCATGAGCGCTCCCTCTACCTTGTTCTTTTGACCGTGCATGCCTTCGATCAGTGAATTTACGCCTAACGCAACCCCTGTCATCGAATTGCCGACGATCATCCCGGCTATCGGAATGACATACCGTGGTTCGTACCAAGGGACGAGCCGCAGGACGATGACTATAAAATAGACAAGGCTGACCAAAATGCCGGAAGTCATGGAAAGGGCAATGCACCGCTTCATGGCGAAGGACAGCTTTCCTTTGGCCCGCTTGATAACCGTCCGAATGGAGAAAGCAAGCATGATAGCGACAAGCAGCAAAGTATACGCCGGATGAGCATGCCCAAATACGTATACCAGCAGGTATCCTACAAGAATGAGCTGAAGGGTCATTCGGACCGCAGCGATGAATATTTCTTTTTCGCGGGGAATGCCTTTCATTCGAACGATCACAATCAGCACAAGCACGAACAGATAAGCGGCGGCCAGCTGCCAGAATAATAAATCAATGGTTCCATTCACTGTACATCCCTCCCGTTCCCTTGAGGCACTCCATTTTTCATTTCAATAACCGAATCGGCGTATGTATCTGCAATGTGGCGGGAATGCGTAATCATAACCACAGTCATGCCCCGCTTACGAACGAATGCTGTCAATCGCTGCATGACCATATCCGCAGTGTCCTCATCGAGCGCTGAAGTCGGCTCATCCAGCAGCAATGCCGCCGGATTCATCACTATAGCCCTTGCGAGGGCGAGCCGCTGCTGTTCCCCTCCGGAGAGATTCGCGGCATCTTGCTCCAGGTCTTTCTCCAGGCAGACGAGGCGCAGCGCCTCCGCCAATTGTTCATCCGAAGCTTCAGGCTTGCCGGCAAAAGATAAGCCGATCTGAAGGTTATCCTTGATCGTCCCTTTGAACAGGATGGGAGCTTGTGGCACCATCACCGCATGACGTCTCCATTCAATCGGATCAATTTCATTTGAAGGCCGTTGATCGAACCAAATCTCGCCATGATCCGGGCTGTCCAACTGGTTCAACAACCGGAGCAAGGTGGTCTTTCCGCTGCCGCTCTCTCCCACAATGCAGGTTACTTTGTTGGCCGGTATCGTTAACTCTGGGATGGACAATACACCCTTGGCGCTTACCTCTTTTAAACGAAACAGGGTCACCTCTCCTTTCGGTCTACCGCTTACTCCTTAATCTGCTTGAACAGTCCCCCCGACATTCTTGATATTACCCAACTCAAGGAAATCGTTCAACAATTATCAAGGGTATACCCCAAAATGTCCCTGAACGCAAAATGGAGGCTCCTCACTTCTGAGGAACCTCCGTAATAAGTTCGATCAGCGAACCGTCCGTGACTTCGCCCGGACATGGACAAGGGCAAAGCATAGAAGCAGGAACAAGAAAATCATAATCCCTACGATTTCGAAATCCAGCTCTGCCCAAGGATTAAAGTATGTAAATGCCTGATAGAAAGAAACGCCATAGGCGAGCGTAACAATCACCCATCCAATGATTTTCGACGCCGATTGCCCCAGGCTGCTTGATTGGCTAATCATTTTATACGCAATGAGCGAATCAATGGTATCGGTGACCATCATTCCCAGCATAAAAATAACACCCAAAATTAAAGGCATGTACCGGTATGAGCTGCCAGCGGCAAGCGCCCAGACGGACGTTTGACTAATGGTCTCGGCGGCCAGGGCAAAGACGCCTCCCACTAAAATAATCAAGAGTGGATTGGTGGTTCCCCGCGAAACGTTCGCAACCAGCTTCCCTTTGATCCCCTTCAGTTGAAATTCCTCATCTTTAAGCCTGGAGCGCATTAAATAATACATATTCATTGTTCCAATGGTGAAAAGGGATAGAATGGATATCCAGGTTGCGAAGGTGTCAAAGTACACCGGAAATTTAAAATTCTCCATAAACATTCCGAGAACAGTCGCGATGCAAGCGACAACCGCTCCATGGCCAAATGAAAACAACGTGCCTACCCAGCGGGTAATCGGGCTGCCCATTCGCCAATTGTAACGGGTTTGTCCGTCAATAAAAGCTAAATGATCCGCATCCAACCCATGGCGAAGACCCAGCACAAAAACAAGCAGTACAAGCGATATCGTTGACATTGACGCTTCCCTCTTTCTTCATCGTTTTTTTACGCAAAAAAGCCCCGGGCCGCCTGGGCAGATTCGGGACTTGCCAATGGGAACGTATATAAACGACAAGTTAAGCAGAGCTAAATTGCGAGTTCACGTTTCGTCACCACTCCTTTTCTCCGAAGGCATATTGGGTGTACAAATCCAGGTAGGTCTTCTGGCTTCCGGATCATCGCCTGTCTTCTGTCTTCCCCGGACTTGCTGCTGAGTGACATGTAAAGAAGGAGGCTCCCCGGTTACAGCGGCGGGACCGCTCGGGATTTACACCCGATTCCCTGTTACCCCTTGATCATCGCAAGGGCACCTGGTTGCAATATATGGAATTCCTCTGATTTTAATTCTGAAATCTTGTATTATCCATAAGTTTTGTCACTTTCGGTCTTCGGGGAATGCGCATGCCAGGAGGTCAGACCGTGACGAGTCCCAGGCAGCATTGCTTGTATTTCTTGCCGCTGCCGCAGGCGCAAGGGTCGTTTCGGCCCGGGAGCTTTCCTTTGAAGTGAACCTGCACGTTCTGGCGGAACAGGTTGCTTCTGACGCTGTCTCCAAGCTGCTTCATCCGCTCGTCCGCATACGCATAAATCTCCTTGTAGCTGGCGCAAAAATAATCTCTGCCCCTGGCCTCAAGTTCCGCTCCCCATTCCCGGTTGCGCGGGCAACCGCCATGACAGAGACGTTTCCACTCGCAGCTCCGGCATCCCTCGGGGAGCTCAGGCTTCATCCCGAGAAAACGGTCGTACAAAGGATGCTTCAGGATGTCCTCAATGGAATGCGTCGCGACATTGCCGATTTTCCATTCCGGTGAAATGAAAAAGTCGCAAGGGTAGGCGTCTCCGTTCTGCTCCAGAATGATCGTGGTCGGGCACGCGGCCCGATGAATGCACAGCTCCGCCTCGCGGCCGGTATAACCGGCCAGCATATTGTCGAAAAACCGCACAGAAACCCGCGGGTTCCCTCCGTTATACCAATAATCGAAGGCTTCGCGCAGAAACCGGCCGTATTCCGCAGGCGTAATATCGTAGACGCCCGGCTTGTCCGGCTCCTGGGAACGGAAATCCATGCAAGGAATGAACTGGACGTAGATGAAGCCTTCTTGTTCAAAGAAAGCCATGATCTCGGCGGCCTGTCCGACGTTGCCTTTGTGAATAACAGACAATATATTGAAATCCACGTTATGCTGCCGTAAATGCCCGATTCCCTTCATGACCCGGTGAAAGCTGCCTTGCCCGAGCGAATCCACCCGCCGCGCATCATGAATGTCTTGAGGCCCGTCCAGACTTACACCGACCAGAAAATTGTATTTTTTAAAAAAAGCCGCCCAGCGGTCATTAATCAAGGTGCCGTTCGTCTGAATGGAATTGCCGATGCTCGTTCCCTTCGGAGCATAGCGGGCCTCTAGCGATACAACCTCCTCGAAGAATTCCAGACCTGCCAGCAGCGGCTCTCCTCCCTGCCAGGCAAAGGAAGCCGCCCCCTGTGACCGCCCCATATATTCCTTAATGAATTTCTCCAGAATGGCGGGATCAATCCGGTTGATCTTGGGACCCGGCTTGCCGCCGCATGTGCTGTAATAGCAGTAATCGCAGGCCAGGTTGCAGTCCTCCGAAACCGTCTTCCACATCACGCCCACATGCCGATGTTCCAGTGTTATGCCACCGCAGCCCATGTTTCTCCCCCTCCTCGTCATCTAAATCGTCTCTTGTAGATACTTTATCTCATTGCCGCGACATCAGCCACTGTAAATTCGCAGGCTGTCCAGTTCCTCGTACATAAACCGTTTATCATACCAGCCATGGTCGCCGAGGTTATGTATAATGCGCGGACAATGCTTATACTGTACTCTTACAGTTTTCTTGCCTTGATTACAAAAGTTAAAGGAAGCATCTTTGCTTTTCTTGCAAAATCGCTGTTATCGTCCCTCGATTGCATAATTTCATCATCAGATTGCTCAATCATTTGCTCAATGACAAATCCCGATTTTGAGAGCGCATTCACATAGGTGGAGAGTTTACGGTCCGACAATGTTAGCGCACCTTCTCCGGCTAAATCAAGAGATACCGAATACCAAGATTCATCGAAATAACACTTGTTAAAAGCAAGCATATTATTTTCTGCAACAACACATTTGTGTATAGGATGAGACCAACTGAAAATAAGTACGCCGTCTTTTTTCAGGTAAGAAGCGATCCGGCAAAAAGTACCCTCAAGGTCGGTGGTCCAGCCTATGGCATAAATCGAATAAACAAAGTCAAAATAATCCTCTGGTACGCCGCATTCTTCTTCCATGGGAGAACAGATCAATTTTGCTGAAAGGCCGCACGACGTCAAATGTTGCGTTGCCTTTTCGATTTGTTTTTCTGATATATCGATACCCCATAGTTCAGATGCGTTGCGCTCCCCTTGATACTGCAAGGAATGACCGTTCCCACAGCCTATCTCCAGCATCTTTTTTCCTGAGACATCACCAAAAAGTTGGCATTTTTCTTCTGAGACAAATGCTCCGTAAAAAGGAAGCACGATTGCTCCCAAAAAGTCATTTCCTTTTGTATCCCAATAGAAGCTGTTTGTTTTATAAACTGTATTCTTGTCCATGCCGCCGCCCTTTCCCAATATAAATTTTCCGTACCTGCGCATTATCCGACTACAGTTCATTATACTTGATTAAGGCATAAAAGAGCCATCAGCATATAGAATGCCGACGGCCTGAGCAGAGGCGCGTGTGCGTCTCTGCCATCCTTCTTTCTAATCGGGGCGCCCGTGCTTATAAATCCCTGGACTTAAAACGCCGAATACCCATTGCAAAAAATACAGCGGTGTACATGATGGCATATACAACAAAGGAATTTGATGGTACCGAGGAAAAATTGTTGACTCCGGATGAAGAGACGTCGAAAGGAACCATTCCGCTCAATTCGTCAAAGCTGAATAACTCGGCAATTGCTTTGCGCTGCAGACCGTCCGCAGGTATGACCAGCGATATGACTCCGGTCAGGCGGTTCAGCGATTCCATCACAGCCGCATCCCTGCTGAAGCCGGAGCCGATTCGTTCAATCATTCCTCCCAGCCAGCTGGTCCCGTATAGAATGGTCATGAACACCCCGTTTCCAATGGCCGAGAACAGTCCGGACCCAAGCATGGACACGCTCACAAGCAGCGGGACGGCCAGGGAGAACAGCAGGAAGGATTTGATCCAGGCAGCCGGATCTAACGGAATCGCCGCATGCGTCCTGGTAATAAGCAGAATGGAAACAAACAGCAGCAGGGCGTATGCGGTTCCCAGAGTCACATATCCCAGCCATCGTCCGGCATACCATTTCCAGCGTGGAAGCGGCCGGGAAAGCACCGCCTGAAGGATGCCCGTCTCCGCCTCCCCCGCGATTGCCGAGAAGGAGGTGAAAATCGCCAGGAACGCAAGTACAAACGACCCGAACATAAGACCAATCGTCACGATAATAGCGCCGTTTGCAAATCGGGCGATCAATACCTCCCCGCTTTCACCCATCCCTTGCGCCAACCCTTGCTCCCCGAATGCTCTTGCCAGAAACCAGAAGCCTGCCAGAAATGCCGCGGTCATGAGCAGAGTCAGCAGCAGCACTTTTTTGCGCAGCATTTCTTTCCAGGTTATGCTCCAAATAATCCTCATCCCTGTTCACCTCTGTGGTCAAGTCCGGATACGGTATTCACGAACCACTCTTCCAGACGTTCTTGTTCCTGCGACACTTCATAAAGCGTCATCCCCTGCTCCACAATGAGCGCATTCAACCAGCCCGCCTGCTCCTCGCTGTCCAGCTCCGCCTCCAGCCATACTATGCTTTCATCCGGCGACGGCCCGGACGGAAGCTGGTCTCCGAAATTATGCCGTGGAGGGGAAGATAGCTCCTGGCGGGCAGACAGCCTGATGTTCAGCCCCGTCCGTTCATTCAGCCAGGAACGCAAAAAAGGCGTGTATCCGCCCACTTTAAAAAGCCACTTCGTTTGTTTGCGAAGCACCTCGGACACACTGCCGTGCCGCAGGATAACACCGTTATTCAATAGCGCCATCCGGTCGCACAGCAGCTCAACCTCCTCCAGTAGATGAGAGTTGAGAAAGATGGTTTTGCCGCGCTCCTTCAGCTTCTCCAGAATATTGCGGACCTCCCTGCGTCCGATCGGGTCCAGCGCCGAAGACGGCTCGTCCAGAAAAATAATCTCGGGATCATTGACCAGCGCGCAGGCCAGTCCAAGCCGCTGCTGCATCCCTTTGGAGTAATGCTTGACCCTGTCCCTTCCACGTTGTCCGAGTCCTACTTCATCAAGAAGCTCCCGAACCCGCTTGGCTGCCACCGAACGCTCCATACGGCATAGCCGCGCATGAAGCTCCACAACCTCTTCTCCGGTCATCCATTCCTGGTATCGGTACAATTCCGGTAAATAGCCGATCAGCGACTTCGCCGCAAGCGAGCCGATCTTGCATCCGAGCAGAGCGGCGCTGCCGCTTGAGGGAGTAATCAGCCCGACCAGCATTTTGACAAAGGTGCTTTTGCCGGCGCCGTTGGGTCCGAGGAAGCCGAAGGCTTCCCCTTTCCCGACAGTAATGCTTACATCCCGGCAGCCGCGGCCATTATCGTACTGTTTGGTCAGCGCCAACGTCTCTATCGCCGGCACACTCATCATTGGATCAACTCCTGCACTTTTGCAACTAGTTCCTCTTTGCTTGTATATAAATTTCCGCCGGATAACTGAAACAATTGTCCGTCATGTACCCAAACGGCATCATAAGCCGCATCCTGACCGTATTCGTGGCGATTCACCAGAACGTTCGTACCCTTTACGGTAATTTGCTCGGCATTGTCTGATGATATAACCGGCACCGGAATTTCACCGGCTAAAATACTGCTTTGCTTGAGGCTCGATTTCAAAGAATCCGGCAGCAGCGGGAAGTTGATAATGGCCTCCAATGCTTCTTCGACCTTAATCGAAGGGTCAACGGTTAACACGGGAGTATTCATCTGCAGCAGGTTGGCCCAGTGGGTGTTGCCTTCGGACAGTTCATAGTTCACGATCTCCGGGATGCGCAATGTAATCGGCTTGCCGTCAACCGATTCCGGCAGCAGCTGCGTGGCTCCGAGCCGCATCATTACTTTATTGATCTCATCTACATTAAGATTAAGCGTCACTTCCTGGGAAGCAGATACTCTGAGCTGAGAGGTGCCTTTGGACAAAGCCCCGCTTAACGGCGCATACCCGAGCTTGTCCTTGAGTTGCTCCGGCTTGATCATTCCGCTGACTGTGCCCGAAGAACCGGAAAAGGAGCCAAATTTGTTGATTGTCTCGTTCATGATGCCGCTCTCGCTAATTGAATTGAACATGCCGCGCAGATCGCTCTCACTCACGGCCGTTACCGACTGCATACGGAACTGATTGAGGATGGCGGCCATCGCCGTATTGCCTACAGGGGTGGCGAGAACAGTGGCAATCAAGGCCATACCGGCGGCCGCTATCGCCCATTTGCGGCGGCGGTTCATCCTCGGCCGGCGTGAACGGATTCTATCTCCGCCGCTGCCGGAAACTGGGCTGTGCAATTCCGTATGCCCCGGCTCCCCGGCTTTGCGGTAATCTGTACCGGAGAGTTCTCCCTCTTGTTCCAGCGCTTCGGATTTTGCCGCTTCCGCCTTTTGGTCCCATTCCATCCATTTAGGATTGATCGGCTCACCCGCAACCGTCTCCTGAAACCTTGCCCATGCCTCGTCTGTTCTTGGCTTATTTGTATCGCGGTCTGCTGAATAATTAGTCATTAAGCAATGCCCTCCTTTGGAATAAACTGTCAATCCATTTTCATTATCGATTTCGACGCGGTTGTCCTGAGCTTTTGCGTAGCCCGTTGCAGCAGCGTGCCTACAACCGGAGGCTTGACGCCAAGCTCGCCTGCGATCTCCGCATAACTGTAGCCGGAATAGCGCAGGAGAAGAGCCTGTCTGTCACGCTCGGGCAGCTTCTCCAGCCATTCCCGCACATCCTCCTGATCCAGCTTGCGCAGAGTCAACTCCTCACCCGAAGGCGGCGATGCCTCCGCGCCATACATCAGCTCCTGCTTGCTCTGCAGCCGCCGTTGCCTTGCTTGATTCTCCAGAAAATCATATCCGATCCGGGTAAGCACACGGTGAAGCCAAGCTCCGAGCGCCGCCGGATCATCCGGGGGATTTCGGTATAACCGCAGGAATACGTCCTGGGCCAAATCCTCGGCTGCCGACTCATCGCGGACAAGAGCGATCAATTTGCGCCGGACAGCAGGGTAGTGCTCATAAAATATCGATCGAAAACGTTCGGATTCCGGAATTTCCATGTTGTGAAGCCTCCTTAATTAGCTGCAGCTATATATAAGACGGCGGTCAGCGGCTTTTTGTATCAAAAAAGAGGGCATTCGCCCTCTTGCCAATTTTTAGTATTCCCCTGCCTGGCTCGCTATGTGTACATCATTGACCAGTCGCCGATATCCCGGAAGCCGATACGTTTGTAGATGGAGGCCGCGTCCGGATTATTGTAAAACAGGCAGAGCGACTTCCCTTCCTTCGTCAGATCGGAGCACAGCTTCGTTACAATCAGGGTTGCCAGCCCCTGTCCCCGGTAATCCGGATGCGTGGCGACACCCACGATCATGGCGGACATCGAATTCTCCGCTGTACTGGAAGCGGCGGCCACAGTACGCCCGTCCCGCTCCACAAAACAGGTACGCCCCGTTCCGGTCTCCAGCGCCCTGCGCATGCCTGACCGCATGCTGTCCGGGTTCTCCTCGAACTCGTCGATTCCGTCCATAAGCGTACATATGGACTCCACATCCCGCAGAGTCGCCAGTTTAGCCGGAGTCTCCGCAAGGGCTTGCGCGCCAGGTTCACCGGCCAGCTCTTTCAGCTCGGCAAAATGCATGCTTTTCTCCTTCCGGAAGCTGATGTACGGGCCGAACTGCGCCGCTATGGACGTTGATCCGGACAGCATTTTCATCCTCTCGTCCTGCTTCATGATGTCGGCAAATCCCTGTACATCGAACGGTACCGCCGCATAGGGCAAATAATTGGTTTCATAACGCAGCAGAACCGCCTTTAATTGCCCGGACTCCGGTTCAAATTCGCCCCAAACCTCCTGAAACTCCCGGTCAAAGCCAAAATTCTCCACATCCGAAATCAGAAATAAATTGAGCGCCGGATCTTGTCCCAAAAAAGCAAGCAAGCCCGCACGGTCCTGTTCGTTCAGTTTGCGTATCATATGATCCCCCCGTCAATCGTCTAAAAAAATCAATAGAAATAACATAACATGGAAATGGCAAGGCGTAAATGAATTGCCCAACCCAAAGGGGGGATATAGTCAAAAACCGGGAGCATCCGGGCTTTGGGCCAGGCTCTCCCGGCTTGCGTCAAGCCGGTATACTAGATGGATTCCTGCTGAAGTTTGGCTCCGCGCTCCGGATGGGCGAACATTTCGCTCGGAGACAGCAGATAGATGACACTGATCAGTCCGAATATGCACGCGCTCACCTTGAACGGGATGCTTTCATTGCCGCCGCTTGCCAGCCAGCCGCCAATTACAGGGCCGATCACGGCGCCGAGGCCTTCAACGGAGAACAGCAGGCCCCAGCTCATCCCCACCGAGCTTTCGGGGATATACCGCGCCATCAGCGCGTTCCAGGAAGGGAGCAGGGTGGCATAGGCGCAGCCCATCAAGATCGCCAGAACGAGGACACCGGCAAATGAAGCGGCGGCGGTCAGCAGGAACAGCGAGGCTGAGAATACGGCGAAGCCCAGCACCAGGAACCATTTGCCGCCTAAATAATCGAATAATCTGCCCATCGGCACCATAAGCAGGACAGCGGCCGTCCCGCCGACTACCAGCGCAAGCGAAACCCCGGAGTGGGACAGGCCCAGCCGGTTTACGGCAAAATTCGTTATTAGGGGCAGGATCATTCCTCCGGCTGCGGTTTGCAGCAGCATTCCCGGCACCAGAAAGCCGCCCTTCTTCACTTTATGCCACAGTGCGGCCAACTGCTCGCTTACCTTCATTTCCATTCGA
>NZ_ASSC01000150.1 GCF_000520735.1 Paenibacillus forsythiae T98 | reverse complement strand
ATCCATCAATATGTGGACATCCAGAAGATGGCCTGGGCGAATGGGATTACTGCGGCTGTCATCCCGAAGGCGACGGCGGACATTGTAAAAGAGATGGCTCCGACCAATCCGAACAAATATACCGTGTCCATCGAGCATGAGGGAACAGACGGAGAGCTGACAGAGGCGCAGTTCCAGGCGACGGTCTGGTTGCATAAGCACATTGCCAGTGAGATTAACCGGATTTACGGCCGGGAGATTGTGCTGGACAGCAAGCGTGTCATCGGTCATTTTCAGGTTGATCCGGTTCGGAAGCCGTGTTGCCCAGGGCCAAAATTTCCGTGGTCGCGATTATACCAAGCACTTAAGGAGGATGACAAAGTGGCAAAAGATCAAGTCGTAGCAGTCAAAGTAAATGGAAAGAAAGTGGCTGACGGCGTGGTTGATGAGGGTACAACCTACATTCCGGCACGCGCCGTGGCAGAGGCGTTGGGGGCGACCGTAACCTATGACGCAGCGACTAAAACGGTGAACATCCTAAAAGAGGAAATGTAGCTTTATCCCCGTCATTCATCTCGCAGGCAATTTTGCAATTCGTCAACCCTTTCATCAATCGACTGCCATAAATTATCCCCCGCCGATTCTGACGAGTTTCAGCAAGTCCCGTCGTCCAGACACCTCGCTTACGTGTTAATTGATTCTTGGTATCCGTCTTTCATGTCATCAGCGGTCTCAAAATTAACCATCCTCTATCCGCAAGGCATCCGGCATGCCGCTCCCTCAGATTAAGAACATCCTCAAAGTGGCATAGGGTTACTGTCGGCTTTTTTCATTAATATAGATTTTTCATGCGGTTATTGGCAAGCAGCCTCATCGCTACAAGGCTTATTTTATAAGCGCTTTCAAAAGGGCGTGGTCAGCGTATTCATGCTGGCGATGCTCTTTCTTCATATGGCGTATGCCTTCCAAATGCTGATTGTGCCGGTAGTCATTTTACGGATGGGATTGATTACCTTGACCGCGCTGATACATTCAGGCAGGTACGACCAGTTTATCTATTTAAGACGGATTGACGGGAAAGGAGAAGGGAATGCTGACTCTGACACAGGTTCAAAATAAATCATCGACCCAAATGGCGGGCGGGGTTATGCATTCGGCGGCGGCTGCGCTGAGTGGCGGTTTATCTTAACAGTGTGAAAGCTGCTGCCGGTGTCCTTGATTAATTTTTTTCTAATAAATTTCCTTCTTTCCGATGAAAAGCCTCTCCTCTAATGTAAGCCCTATCCCGGTCATTTTATATGTATTTTAGAACGATATGAGCGATTTTCTCGATAATTTAATAAAAATGTAAAAAAATATAGCTGTATAAATAATCATTTTGATGTATAATCTTAAAAGACTATAGTGCTTTACCGTGAAAGAAAGTTGAAGATTTTCGAATCGTTTTATTGTATGATATGAGGAAAGCTCTAAACATGACTTGTGATGAGACATTCATACGGAAGAAGGATGGGGGGAACAGCATGACCGAACTTACGACTACCGCAAGCAAAGTCAATTCCAACAATCTGCTGCGGAGAGACGTACGGTTCCTGGGAAACATTTTGGGCGAGGTCTTGGTGCATCAAGGCGGCAACGAATTGCTGGAGATCGTGGAGAAGATTCGCGAGACCAGTAAGTCATTGCGCTCAGTGTGTTTACCTGAACTGCACAGCGAATTTAAGGAGTTAATCGACTCCCTGGATCCGGAGAACCGGCATCAGGTAATTCGGGCGTTTGCCATTTATTTTCAATTGGTGAATATCGCCGAACAGAATCATCGGATTCGCCGTAAAAGAGACTATGAGCGCTCGGCGGGTGAGACCGTACAGCCTGGTTCGATAGAGAGCGCTATTCAGGAACTCCGGGAACGGGACTTCACTCCTAAGGAAGTGTGGGAGATTGTTAACGGCCTCTCGCTGGAGCTCGTCATGACCGCCCACCCGACAGAGGCGATGCGCCGCGCCATTCTTGACATTCACAAGCGGATTGCCGACGATGTTACCGGTCTGGACAACCCGACATTGACCTTTAGGGAACGGGAGCAGCTGCGAGAGAAGCTGTTGAACGAGGTTATTACCTTATGGCAGACCGATGAACTGCGGGACCGTAAACCTACCGTGCTTGATGAAGTGCGCAACGGAATGTACTATTTCCACGAAACGATTTTTCATGTGCTGCCTGATGTGTATCAGGAGCTTGAACGGTGCCTCAGCAAATATTATCCGGGGCAGAATTGGCATGTTCCGACATATCTGCGGTTCGGTTCCTGGATCGGCGGCGACCGCGACGGTAATCCTTCGGTTACGGCCTCGGTTACTCTCCAGACGCTGAGAATGCAGCGCATACTGGCTGTACGTGAATATCAGCGGATTATGCGCGAGCTGATGCAGTACTTAAGCTTTAACACAAGCATTGTAAATGTGACGCCAGAACTGCTGGAGTCCATTGCTAAAGACCGTGCGACTATTAAACTGGACCGCATCGACGCTTGGCGTAACGACAACGAACCGTATCGGATCAAGCTCAGCTACATGATTTCGAAGACGCAGAACGTGCTGGACGATGAGAAAAGAGGAACATTGGAGTGCTACGCTTCACCGGCAGAGCTCATTAGCGATCTGAACGTCATCGACCGCAGCCTGCGGCATCACTTCGCTGATTATGTGGCGGACACGTACATCAAGAAGCTGATCCGCCAGGTGGAGTTGTTCGGCTTCCATACGGCGACGCTCGATATCCGCCAGCACAGCAAAGAGCATGAGAACGCCATGACGGAAATTCTGGCCAAGATGGAAATTACGCCGGATTATTCCAAGCTGTCCGAGCAAGAGAAGATTGAGCTTCTGGAGAAACTGCTTAACGATCCCCGGCCGCTAACCTCCCCGTACCAGGAGTACAGCGAGGGAACCGAGGAGTGTCTGGAAGTGTACCGGACGGTTTATAAAGCACAGGCGGAGTACGGCAAGCAGTGTATTACCAGCTATCTCATCAGTATGGCGGAGGCCGCAAGCGATATTCTGGAGGTCATGGTATTCGCCAAGGAAGTGGGGCTGTTCCGCCGGGATGCTGACGGCACCGTTGTCTGTACACTGCAGGCAGTTCCGCTGTTCGAGACGATTGATGATCTTCATGCGGCGCCGGATATCATGCGCACGATCTTCAATATGCCGATCTACCGTCAGGCGGTTGCGGCAATGAGCGATTTGCAGGAGATCATGCTTGGTTATTCCGACAGCAACAAGGACGGCGGCGTTGTGACCGCCAACTGGGAGCTGCGAGTGGCGCTGAAGGGACTCACGGCTATGGCCGACGAGTTCGGCATCAAGCTGAAGTTCTTCCACGGCCGCGGCGGAGCGCTCGGCAGAGGCGGAATGCCGCTCAACCGCAGTATTCTGGCCCAGCCGGCCTCCACCATCGGAGGCGGCATCAAGATTACCGAGCAGGGCGAGGTTCTCTCCTCGCGGTATGCCATGAAGGGCATCGCCTACCGCAGTCTGGAGCAGGCGACTTCCGCGCTGGTGATTGCGGCAATCAATGCAAGAACTCCGCACAGCGATCTTTACGATAGCAAGTGGGAAGAAATCTGCAGAGAAATTTCGGAGGTTTCGCTGAACAAATATCAGGATTTGATCTTCCGCGACCCGGATTTCCTGACCTTCTTCAAGGAATCCACGCCGCTTCCGGAAATCGGAGAGCTTAATATCGGCTCCCGTCCGTCCAAGCGCAAGAACAGCGACCGGTTCGAGGATCTGCGGGCAATTCCGTGGGTATTTGCCTGGACCCAGAGCAGATTCCTGCTGCCGGCCTGGTATGCGGCGGGAACGGGGCTGCAAAGCTTCTATCAAGGCAAGGAAGAGAACCTGAAAGTCCTCCAGCATATGTACGGAAATTTCTCCTTCTTTACGAGCCTGATCGATACGCTCCAAATGGCGATTGCCAAAGCGGATCTCATTATCGCGAGGGAGTATGCGGGGATGGGCAAGAATGAGGAGGCCCACAAACGGATTTACGGACAGGTCGAGGAAGAATTCCGCCTGACCTCGGAACTGATTCTGAAGATAACCGGTCAGCAGGACATTCTGGACAATGTGCCGGTCATTCAGGAGTCGATCCGGCTGCGCAACCCTTATGTCGATCCGCTCAGCTATTTGCAGGTGCAGCTGTTGACCGAGCTAAGAGCGCTGCGGGATAAGGATCAGGACGACCCTGAGCTGCTGCGCGAAGTGCTCCTTACGATCAACGGCATTGCCGCAGGTCTTCGCAATACCGGCTGATACTGCGGTCTGGCCCGTTTGTTAAAATATATGAGCCTGTCTTCCCTCGCGTGGAAGACAGGCTTTTTCACTGGCTTCCCGAACCTCGGAATCCCAAGATAAAGCCTTGATTTTTAACCGTTGTTGAATTACGATTTAAATGCTTGTACCGTGAATATAGTGGATGACGACATACCAAGGGCGGCAAGTTTGGGGGAGTTAACTGGTGGAGAATTTGGAAGGCAGGTTGACAAAGCTCGCTTTGAAGGGCGACCAAAGAGCATTTGCCGAACTTGTAGAATTATATAAAGACAAAATCTATCATCTAGGCTACCGGATGCTGAATAATCGCCATGAGGCGGAGGATATTGTCCAGGAGACGTTCTTGCGCGTTTATCGTAATCTGGACCGATACGACGACAATCAGAAATTCTCGACTTGGATATACCGGATTGCGACCAATCTGTGCATCGACCGTCTGCGCAAGCGCAAGCCTACCTATTCGCTGGATGCCGAGCTTGGCGATCAGGAGGGGACCGACGGGTATTCTCTTATTCCGAGCGATAATGTAACGCCTGAGAGTGAGCTTCTTCTTTCCGAGACGCAGAGAACGATCTACCAGGCGATTGACGAATTGCCCGTGAAATACCGCTCGGTCATGATTTTAAGGTATCTGCAGGATTTATCGCTTCAGGAAATCAGCGATGTGCTGGATATGCCCGTTACGACGATTAAGACCCGGGTACATAGGGGCCGGGAGTTTTTGCGCAAAAAATTAGGCCCGAGATTATAAAGAGACGGTTTATTTTTGTGAAACGCTTGTTGATCCTTGCGCGTATGTAAGTATAGCAAGCATTGTGCACCCGATATAAGGGTAATTAAATAGCATTAATGAAAGGATTGGCTCCTATGGAATGCAAACTGGCCGTCTCTATGATGCATGATTACTTGGATGACGACTTGCCCGGACAGCAGCAGCGGGACTTGAAGGAGCATCTTCTATCCTGTCCGGACTGCCGAGCAAAGTTCAAGGAATTGGAACAAACGGATATGCTGCTTTTTTCCCTTATGCACCAGAGTCCCGGCGTATCGGATGACCTTGTGGGACGCATTATGGGCGCGCTGCCGCCTTCCAGGAAGGAAAGGCGGTTTATTACCTGGATAAAGAAGCATCCCGCGCTTACCGCGGCCTCGGTGTTTCTGCTGGTCATGCTGATGAGCGCTGTCACCTTGTGGAAGCAGGATGGACAGCTTGTCGTGAAAGGCTCCGATCTCGATCAGGTCGTGATTCAGGGGGATACCGTTATCGTTCCTTCCGGCAAACGGGTTACCGGCGATCTTACGGTAGAGAACGGCAAGGCTCAAGTGTACGGGGAAGTGAACGGAAATGTGACCGTTATTGACGGTTCACTGTACCAGGCATCGACCGCCCATATTTCGGGCCAAGTCAAGAGCATCGACCAGGCACTGAGCTGGTTCTGGTATAAAGTCACCAATATGTTCTCCGACGTCGCTTACCGCTAATGCGAAGGGCGGCCTGGACCATAATGGACTGCCGCGCCTCTTTTTCTCGAAAAAGACGGCGCTTTTTTGATGTGCTTATTCAAGAAGACTTGAAATTGTGCTTGGAAATCCGATCTTTTTATGCTAAATCACGGGTTATTCAGCCTGTTTAAGCGTAAACTTGCAACATGGGCGTGAACGTTATACCCTAGATATGTTACACAATTAACAGACCTTTTACATAAACCCAGCTAATATGAACTGACGGGGGTTTTAACGCAATGAGCTATTTTACGGACCTTACCTGGAAGGATTCCATTAAAGACGTCATCGATATCCTGATCGTCAGCTATATTATATATAAAGTGCTTAATATGGTCCGCGGTACCCGCGCGATTCAGCTTCTGAAAGGGATTCTGGTACTCATAGTCATCTGGGCGTTCAGTACGCTGTTCGATCTGTACACGCTGAAATGGCTGATGAACCAAATGTTTACCTTCGGCGTGCTGGCCGTATTTATTATTTTTCAACCGGAGCTGCGGCGCGGGCTGGAGCAGCTTGGAAGGGGAAAGTTCTTTGGCCGGACGGCCGAGAGCGATGAGGCGGTGAGCAAATTAATCGGCGAAGTGATTAAAGCCGTGAATTATTTAGCCCGCAGAAGAATAGGGGCATTAATTGTTTTTGAGCGGGCAACCGGTCTTAACGAATATAAGGAATCCGGAATTCAGATGAACTCCATCGTAAGCTCCGAGCTGCTCATCAATATCTTCATTCCCAACACACCGCTGCATGACGGCGCGCTTATTATGCAGAGCAATCAGATCGCGGCGGCGGCCTGTTACTTGCCATTGTCCGAGAATCCGTTCATCAGCAAAGAGCTGGGCACACGGCACCGGGCGGGCATCGGAATCACCGAAGTAACGGACGCGGTGTCGGTCATCGTCTCTGAGGAGACGGGGCAGATTTCCCTTGCCATCAACGGTCAGGTGGTCAGGGATATCAAGGAAGAGTCGCTGATTTCCAAGCTCTACGAAGAGCTGCGAACCCATTCGGCGCTGGCGGAGAAGCGTAACTCCTTCTGGAAATGGAAGGGGGGCGGCACCAATGGATAAATGGATGAACAACAATAACTTCAACAAAGTGCTTGCGGTTGCCTTAAGCATCATTTTGTGGGCTATGGTCCATATTGACAGTGCTCCTACCGCCCAGTCGACTGGCCATCTGGAATCAAAAATCATCGAGAACGTCCCTATCCAGACCACGGGGGTGGATGAAGACAAGTATGTGATTTCCAAGGATGCGAATAGTGTGCGGATGGAAGTCATGGGGAAGAGCAGCGACATCAACTTTGTGTTCTCCGATGACTACAGAGTAACGCTTGATCTAAGCAAAGCGAAGCCTGGAACAAGTACAATACCGCTGAAATACTCGCTTCCCCGTGGGGTAGATCTGATATCGATTACCCCTAGGGAAGTTCATGTGCATATCGAAGAACGGAATACGAAATCATTTCCCGTAACGGTTATCGCCAAAGGGACGCCCGCTGACGGCTATCGGCTGGGAACACCGGTGGTAGAGCCCGCTACGGTCAAGGTTACGCTTGCTGCCAGCGAGCTGGCTCATGTGGCGAAGGTTCAGGGAACAGTTGAGGTGAATGGCGAGAATGAGGCCGTGACGGAGAAAAGAATGAAGCTCGCGGCATATGACGCCAAAGGCAACGAGATTAAAGATGCGGTAATTGAGCCCGCGTCTGTGTCTGTGGAAATCCCGATTACGCTGCCCTATAAAAGCGTACCGCTAAGAATCGGATATACCGGCAGTCTGCCTGATTCGCTTGTGCTGTCAAAGGTGACCCCGGAGGTGGACAGCGTTGTAATCTATGGGCAGGAGGCCGCGCTGGCATCCGTCGCTTCTTATGAAGCGACACTTGATCTTGGCTCCATCAACCGCGCCGGAACATCGACGATCAAGGCGGATCTGAAGCCGCCGGACGGCGCCCAGGAGATCGCTCCGAAATCTGTCAATGTCACGGTAGTGGCTTCCGAAGCTGCAGAGCGTACGTTGCGGGATATACCCGTAACGCTGGAGGGAGTGCGCAGCGGATTGTCGGCATCGATTGAAAGTCCGGCGGAGAGGACCATCTCCCTCACCCTCATTGGGGCAAGCTCACTGCTTGACCAGTTGAACAAGAACAATATTAAAGCGGTCGCGGATTTAAGCGGTCTTGGCGCGGGAAACCATATGGTGCTGCTTCAAATATCGCTTCCGAGCTTCGTTGAGCTGAGCAATGAGCAAAGACCGACTGTGACCGTTCAATTGTACAGTCCTGCTTCCTCGGCAGCTCCGTCTGCCACTCCGGCAAGCGGGACTGCGGCTTCGCCGGAACCGAGTACGGAGCCTGTCTCCGGCGGCGGAAGCGGGGGTGGGCCG
>NZ_ASSC01000149.1 GCF_000520735.1 Paenibacillus forsythiae T98 | reverse complement strand
GCACAGGAGCATGAACCGGCTGCCGCCGCTGTTCCCGTCATTACCGGAAGCGAGGAGATACTCATGAGCAAGGTTGTTTTCGATCATGTCACCAAATACTTTGGAACGGCAAAGGCCGTTAATGATGCGCATTTTACGATAGAAGAAGGCGAGTTCTTCACATTGCTTGGCCCCAGCGGATGCGGCAAGACGACGCTGCTTCGGACGATAGCGGGCTTTTACAGACAGGAAGAAGGCCATATTTACTTTGGCGACCAGTTGATTGATGATGTGCCCACTCACGAACGCAATATCGGCATGGTGTTTCAGAACTATGCGATTTTTCCCCATATGACTGTATTTGATAATGTGGCCTATGGCCTGAAGGCGAGAAAGGTGTCCAAGGAGGAGATTCGGACCCGGGTGCTGGAGGCGCTCGACATGGTGGAGCTTACGCATCTTAAGGACCGCATTCCGTCCAACATGAGCGGCGGTCAGCAGCAGCGGATCGCCTTGGCCCGCGCGATTGTTATCCGTCCGGCATTGCTGCTGATGGATGAGCCCTTGTCGAACCTCGATGCCAAGCTGAGAGTGAAGATGCGCACGGATATCCGCAAGCTGCAAAAGGACCTCAACATTACGACCATCTACGTGACGCATGATCAGGAGGAAGCGCTCGCTGTATCCGACCGAATTGCCGTCCTGCATAATGGAACCGTGCAGCAGATTGCTTCCCCGCAGGAGATTTATCTGTATCCGCAGAACCGGTTTGTCGCCAACTTTATGGGCACCTCGAATTTTCTGGACGGAACCTGTGAAGCAGGCGATACCCTGAGCAACCCCGCCAATATCAGGCTGATGGGACTTGAAACCGAGCTGCCTCTGCTGAAGCCGCATTCCGGCAAGGTGCTGTTCTCTATCCGGCCCGAACGGGTAAAGCTGTCGCCGGAGCCTTCCGTGGAGCATGGATATCAGGGGACGATCGACGAGGTAACCTTCCTTGGGGAAAAAGTCAGCTACACGGTAAAAATGGCGTCGGGCGAATCCATTGAGGTTCATGACCATTCGGTGTATACGCGGGATATTTACAAGCCGAAGCAGCCCGTGTATCTTGATCTTGGGCTGAGCCAATCCGTCATTTACAATGGCAGCGGCGAGGAGGTAATCTACCGTGCTATCGAGAGCTGAGGCGACTCCGGGCAATGCCATCCGGCAGAGACTGCTGCTGAGAAAATGGGATTTCTGGACCGCGGTCACGATCGTGGTCTATGTCCTGCTGTGCGCCTTCGTGGTGTACCCGCTGGTCACACTGTTCATCAACAGCTTTATCAGCGAAGAAGGCGGCTTCACCATCGAAAATTATATTACCTTCATTTCATTAAAATATTACCGTATGGCGCTGCTGAACAGCTTTATGGTGTCAGCGCTTGCCACAATCGGGGCTATCCTGATTGGAGTCCCGCTGGCCTACTTGTTTACCCGATATGCCATCAAGTTCAAAGGTCTTATACAGATTATGATTGTGATGTCTCTGCTGTCGCCCCCGTTCATCGGCGCTTATTCCTGGATCTTGCTGATGGGCAATAACGGCTTTATCACAAAATTCATTCGCGACCTTGGCATTTCGGTTCCGTCAATCTACGGGATGCACGGCATCGTGTTTGTATTCGCGCTCCAGTTCTACCCGCATATCTTCCTGTACGTCTCTGGCGCGCTGAAGACCATCGATACGTCGCTGGAGGAGGCGTCGGAAAGCCTCGGGATGACCGCCTGGCAGCGCCTTCGGACCGTGACCCTGCCCTTGATTTTTCCAACGCTTTCCGCCGGGGCGCTCATGGTATTCATGGCATCCTTCGCGGACTTCGGCACTCCGATGCTGCTGGGACAAGGCTTCAAGGTGCTTCCGATTCTTGCCTATGAGCAATTCGTGAGTGAAATGGGCGGCAACCCGGCGATGGCCAGCACGCTCAGCATCATTCTGATTCTGTTCTCCACGTCGGTCTTGTTCACTCAGCGCTATTTCGTCGCGCGCAAAAACTTCTCGATGACGGGGATGCGGACACCGAAGCTGATTCCGCTGAAGCCCCTGGCGAAGACGCTGCTGACAATTGCCGCTTTTATTCCCGCGTGTATTTCGATCCTGCCGCAGCTGACCGTAATCTTGACGTCATTTATCAAAACGAAGGGTCCTGTCTTTCAGTCAGGGTTTAGCCTTGACAGCTACCGGGAAGTGCTGTACCGGGTTCCCCGTTCGATTATTCACACGTATTCCTATTCGATCCTGTCCATCATCATTATGGTTGCGGGCGGCATGCTGATTTCGTATATTCTGGTTCGGCGCAAATCCAAGCTTACGGCGGCGCTCGACGGCATACTGATGATTCCGTATGTCATGCCGGGAACGGTGCTCGGGATCAGCCTTATTGTCGCATTCAACAAACCGCCGATTGTGCTGACGGGAACATGGATTATTCTTGTCATTGCCTATGTTGTGCGCAAAATTCCATACACCATCCGCTCCAGTACAGCCATTCTTCACCAGCTTGACCGCAGTGTCGAGGAAGCATCCATCAGTCTGGGCGTCCCGCCGATGAAGACCTTCTTCAAGACAACGGGAAGGCTGATGGCGCCGGGCGTCATATCCGGAGCGATTCTGAGCTGGATTACAACCATTAACGAGCTAAGCTCGACCCTTGTGTTGTATTATGGAGCGACAGCAACCATTTCGGTTACGATCTACAGCGAGGTGTTTACCTCCAACTATGGCACGGGCGCGGCGCTTGCGTCAATTCTGACGTTAAGCACGCTGATTTCTCTGCTCATTGCCAATAAGCTGTCCGGCGGCAAGGGCTTATCCCTATAAAAATTTCAGGAAAATAGAGGCGTCTGCGGCCCAGGTAGAAAGGGAGGATGACAATGACCAAAAATGGTGTGGTATGGGCGGCTTTATTGGTCATTATTGCGGTTACTGTCATTGTATATTCCAACTATTTCACCGAGGTCAAGCGGGTTCCGGAGCAGTATGACACGGAAAAGGAGAAGCTGGTCTGCTGGATCTACACGAGCGGCTGGTCAGACCTGCTGGCTGCGTATCAGAAGAGCCATCCGGGTGTAGAGCTGGAAGTGAGGGTATTCCCTTCCTATAAGGAGCTGCATACCGAGCTGCTTGCGGCGCTCTCGATCCGGACGGCTCCGCAGATTGTGGAGCTGGACAGCTCCTACGGACTGCCTGAACTGGTTTCATTGAATGCGCTGGCGCCGATATCCGGCCGTGCATCGCTTCCCGGAGATATGCTGCCTGCGGCGGCCCGGCCGTTCACTTATGGCGGACGATTATGGGCGGTTCCGGCAGGTGTCTCCGTTCCGGTAATGTTCTACAATAAGGACCTGATGAAATGGACGGGTGTGGATAAAGTCGTCGGCTTCTCTTCCCTGGAAGAGCTTGGCTACAAGACAAAGGCATGGAAGGCCGATCTGACGGCGCGCCATTCGGCGGGCTGGGAGCAAGCGCTCGTAATGGATGATTCGAAGCCATTCATTCTGTTGAATTTATGGGAGCAATCCCGGGAAAGCGGGCTGCCCGGAAGCTCCGGGCTGGAGCGCTTGCTCCGGGTATGGAATGGTCTTGTCTTTGATTCGAAGGCCATGAAGCCGCTCCGCAGCCAATTGGCTCCGAGCGATTTCATCTCCGGCAAGACATTGTTCTACATGGCCAATTCAAATATGATACCCTGGCTCGACCATTACATTGCCGGAAAATTTGAGTATGATATGCTTCCGGCGCCGCTTGCGGGCGGAGAAGCGCTATTGCCTCATATCAGTTCCTTCGGCATCGTGGCCGGGAAGAAGGCTGCGGGAGCGGCGGAAGATGTGGTGAACTACCTCGCCTCCTCCGAGGCCCAGGCGACAGTGCTGATGGCCACCGGATATTTGCCGGTTCGAACAGAGACGATTGTGGCAATCTCCCGAAACTATGCCTTAAACAGAAAATATAGTGTGCTCCTTGGCGCTGCCGGGGCGCTGGAAAGCCTGGAGCCTTCGGAAGACGCGCGCCTGCGCTGGGAGCGGATTGCGCTGATCCTGAACCAATTGGAGATGGAACGGGAAGCCGATTTCCGCGCCTATGCTTCGCAATTGCTGCCGTACATGCCCTGAGCGTAAGGAAGTGGGGTGCGAATTTCGGCCGGAAGGATTTAATTTTGGACAGGGGAAGGATAATATGATTGAAATAGATTGGATTTCGCTTCAAGGCACAGGGGAGTGGAACGAGGATGCCGTCATATTGAATGAGGAGCTTAGTCTCTATGGTGTGGTGGATGGCGCCACTTCGCTTGTGCCATACCGTGGAGCCGGCAATGAGACCGGCGGCCGGCTTGCTTCTCAAATCATCAAGCAGTACACAGAAAGTGTAACGGCGGCCGAATTTAAAGGAATAGAAGCCCTTCTCCGGGAAGCCAACTCCCGGCTGGGCCAGGAAATGATCCGGTGCGGAATCAATCCGCAGGCGAAGGAAGAATTATGGACGGCGGGGGCGGCTCTCGTTCGTATAACCGATTCGGCCGTCGAGTTCATTCAGGCCGGCGATTGCATGATCTATGCGATCTATGAGGATGGGTCCATCCGGGCGATCACCCGCGATCATGTAGCTGCGATCGACCAGGAGTCGAAGCGGATATGGGTGGATGGCATTGAGGCCGGAGTGCGTTCCAAGGATCAATTATGGGAGACCGTCAAGCCTGTGATTGCCGCCAACAAGCAGAAAATGAATACGCCCGAAGGGTATTCCGTGCTGAACGGGATGCCTGCGGCGGAGCAATTTTTCGAGTATGGAAGAATCAACAAGATCAGGCTGCAAAGCCTGCTGCTAGTGTCGGACGGCCTGTTCTATCCGGATGAGGGCGAAACGGCCGAAGAGGACGGAGCAGAGTCGCTGGTCCGCCAGGTCTCGCAGACAGGTCTTGATCGTTATGCGGAATGGCTGCTGCAATTGGAGCGGGAAGACGCCGAATGCATCCGCTATCCCCGGTTTAAAGTATCGGACGACAAGACAGGCATCTATATCCGGTTAAGATCATAGATGAAGTAGCCCCGCACGAGCGACTAACCAAGCCCCACGGTTGTGGGGTTTTTTGCGTACATATTCCTGTCTCCATGATGGCATACTATGCCCGATTTCAGATAAATCGGATATTCATAGGATGAAGGAGGCCGGAAATATGATATCTGGGCTGTTGTCTTGGAGCCAGCATGCGTCGCATAGTGTGCCGGGCGAATACTTTTTCTATTTTATCGTCTACTCCATATTGGGCTGGCTGATCGAAGGACTGTATAATTGGCACAGCAACGGGACGTTCCGCAAGGATGGGCTGATGAAAGGGCCGTATAAACCGATGTACGGCTTCGCTCCGCTGATCCTACTGGCCATGGGCGG
>NZ_ASSC01000148.1 GCF_000520735.1 Paenibacillus forsythiae T98 | reverse complement strand
CTGCAGCGGCAGCTCCTTTTTTCCCGCAGCCGCCGGCTTCTGTTCATTGTCAACCGCGGCGACCACCTCGATTTTCTTTTTTCTGAACATTCCCATAAAGCCACCGGTTCGGATTTCCTTCGTGCTCAGGATGACGGCGTCACTTCCAAGCTCGCTGCGAATGGAATGCATGGCGTCCGGCATCGTATCGACAACGTAACGCTTCACTTTCATAGATTCACCACTCCAACGCTTTGAATTTCAATATTGGGCTCAAGTTCGCTATAGGACAGCACCGGAATATCCTGCATCGTCCGCTCTATGACCTGCCGCAGATACATGCGGATGGTAGGCGAAGTCAATACGATCGGCTGCTGCCCCGATTGCAGCAGACGGTTGATTTGCTCCATAAGACGCTGATATACCGTTTGGGTGGACACGGGGTCAAGCGCAAGATAGCTCCCATGCTCCGATTGCTGAACGCTCTCGGCTATTTTTTTCTCAAGCGTTGGTCCTACTGTAATGACCTTCAGGGTTTCTCCGGACTGGGAAAATTGTTGGGTAATCTGCCTTGACAGCGACTGCCTCACATATTCCGTCAATACATCCGGATCTTTCGTATAGGTCCCATAGTCCGCCAACGCTTCAAAAATAGTAACCAGGTCCCGGATCGAGATTTTCTCGCGCAGCAGCTTGGCCAACACTTTCTGCAGATCCCCGACGGTGAGCACGGACGGTATCAATTCATCGACCAGCACCGGATAATTTTCGCGAATATTGTCGACCAGCATTTTCGTTTCCTGCCGCCCAATGAGCTCATGTCCATACCGTTTAATCAGTTCGGTAAGATGGGTGGCAACAACGGACGGCGGATCGACAACCGTATAGCCTGCCAGTTCGGCCCGCTCCTTCACCGATTCATCAATCCATAGCGCAGGCAATCCGAATGATGGTTCGATCGTCTCAATCCCGGTAATCGATTCGTCATCATACCCGGGACTCATTGCCAGGTAGTGATTAAGTAGTAATTCACCGCCGCCAACCTGATTTCCTTTAATTTTGATGACATATTCATTCGGTTTTAGTTGAATATTGTCGCGTATCCGGATAACGGGGACCACAAGTCCCATTTCAAGCGCGCACTGCCGGCGAATCATAATGATCCGGTCGAGCAAATCGCCTCCCTGCTGGGTATCCGCCAGCGGAATCAGGCCATAGCCGAACTCGAATTCGATAGGATCGACATTCAGCAGGCTGATTACACTTTCAGGACTCCGGACCTCCTCGATTTGCTGCTCTTCGACAAGCTGCTCTTCGGCGATGGCCTTACGGCTCAAGTTCTGCGTCATCCGGTAAGCGGCAAAGGCCAAAAGGCCTGCCAGCGGCAGCGTGGTAATCGCATGAATAGGTGTAAAAAAGCCTAAAAAAGCGACCGTAACGGCAACGATGTACAAAAGCTTCGGATAAGACAGCAATTGCCCTGTCAAATCTTCCGCCAGATTTCCATCCGAAGAAGCCCGGGTAACGATCAATCCGGCTGCGGTCGAAATGAGCAGAGCAGGTATTTGGCTAACCAGACCATCCCCGATGGTCAGAACGGAGTAGGTCGAGAGCGCGTCTTGAAATGTCATTCCATGTACAGCCATCCCGATGATAAAGCCGCCGATCAAATTGATCAGCAGGATAACAATACTGGCGATCGCATCCCCTTTGACGAATTTGCTCGCCCCGTCCATCGAACCGTAAAAATCCGCTTCACGCTCGATATTGCTCCGGCGCTCCCTCGCTTGCTGCTCGTTGATCATGCCTGCATTCAAATCGGCGTCGATACTCATCTGCTTGCCCGGCATCGCGTCGAGCGTAAATCTCGCTCCCACCTCGGCTACGCGTTCAGAGCCCTTGGTGATAACAATGAACTGAACGACAACCAAAATCAGAAACACGATGAACCCGATCGCAACCTGTCCGCGCGCAATCCAGCTGCCAAACGTCGCCACAACCTCACCGGCTTTGCCATCGGATAAGATCAGCTTGGTTGTAGAGATGTTCAGCGCCAGGCGGAACAAGGTCGTAATGAGCAGCAGCGATGGAAAGATGGAGAATTGAAGGGGCTCCTTCGTGTTCATCGCCACCAGAATAATCGTCATCGCAATTGAAATGTTAATGACCAGCAGAAGGTCAAGAAGCCAAGAGGGAATAGGCAGGATCATCATAAGCACGATTCCGATTATACCGACGAGTACCGTTAAATCTTTAGCTTTCAATGTTTCTTACCTCCCTGCATTATCTGGCCCTGCCCTTCAGTTTATATACATAAGCCAGCACTTCGGCTACCGCCTGGAACAGGTCGGAGGGGACCGAATCCCCGATTTCCGTCCTTTGGAAGAGCGCGCGTGCCAGCGGCTTGTTTTCCATCGTCATAACGCCGTGCTCCTTGGCCAGCGACCTGATTCGAAGAGCGACATAATCCTGGCCTTTGGCCACGATCTGCGGCGCCTCCATTGTTGATCCGTCATACTTCAGCGCAACCGCGAAATGGGTCGGGTTCGTGATGATGACATCGGCCTTGGGAACCTCCTGCATCATCCGCTGCATCGCCATCCGGCGCTGCCGCTCCCTGATTTTCCCCTTGATCAGCGGATCGCCTTCCATTTTTTTATACTCGTCCTTAATTTCCTGTTTGGACATTCTTAGACTCTTTTCATGCTCGTAGCGTTGGTACATATAATCGAGAACAGCCATAACCAGCAGAGCCGCCCCAATTTTAATTCCGAGATTTATAGTCATCTTCCCCGCAAAGCGAAAGGCATCTTCCGCACTGACATGGGCCAGAGATGAAAAAGCTTCTCTTTGCCCCCATAATGTGCTGAAAACCAGAAGTGCGATGATCAGCAGCTTCAAGATGGATTTCAGCATTTCAACAAGCGACCGCATGGAAAATATGTTCTTGAAGCCTTTAAGCGGATCGATCTTGCTGAATTTCGGGGCCAGACCCTCTCCGGTCACCATAAAGCCGACCTGTGCCACACTGGAGATCAAAGCCAAAATGAAGGTCAGGCCCAAGAGTGGCGCCAGCAGAATAAGAATTTGCATCCCGTATTCGCTCATCAGCTGCATTACATTGCCCTCGGTGACCTCCATCATAAGGCGGTTCATAAAGACATCCGTAAACAGCGCCGTAAACCGTTCCTTCATAAATCCGCCGAACATCATCAGACTCAGCACCCCGGACAACAGTACCAATGCGCCCGAAAGTTCGGCACTTTTGGCAACCTGGCCCTTTTTTCGGGCGTCCCGCCGCTTCTTCGGAGTCGCCTTTTCCGTCTTTTCTCCGCCGAAGAGCTGAAGGTCGAGTTTATATCGATAAGCCATGTCCGGCCCCCCTACATTTTACGGACTGTTCCCCATGGTGCTCAGCAAATTGCGCATGGATTCGAACATAATATTGAACAGGCTTTGAAACAGCGTGGCCAATGTAGGCATCAGTATAAAGAGCAGCACCAGCCCAATAATAATTTTCAGCGGCACGCCGATCACGAATACATTGTACTGCGGCGCGGTTCTCGCCAGGAAAGCCAGTCCGATATCCGTCAGGAACAGCGCGGTCACCAGCGGCGCGGACATTTGAAAAGCGAGCATAAACGACTGAGCGAACGAACGGACAAGAAATTCCGAAAGACTTCCGTCCATCATTTTAAGAAGAAGCCCGTTGTCCAGGGGAACCCAGTTATAGCTGTTTACAATCGCGTCAAGCAAATAATGATGGCCATTCATTCCAAGAAACAACAGCAGCGCAATCATATACTTGAAATTGCCAAGTATGGGCGCCGACGCTCCGGTCATTGGGTCGATAACATTGGCTATGCCGAAGCCGATCTGGAGGTCGATGAACGAGCCCGCAGTCTGAATGGCCATTAACATTAGGTAGCCTATGAACCCAAGCAGCAATCCGATGAGAGACTCTCGGATAATCAACAGAATAATGCCGAGGTCTTCCGTAACCGAAACACCGCTTCCTTTGGCGCTGAACACGACAAGTGACAGAAAGAAGGAAATTCCGATTTTGAAAGCGGTCGGTACACTTCGGGAAGAAAAGACAGGCACGATAACAAAAAAAGCTGTAATTCGACAAAAAATAAGCAAAAAGACGGGAAAGCCTCGCAAAATGTTATCCATCATAGCATTCATCCGATATACATATGGAGATTACCCAAAATTTGGGTCGTAAAGTCAACAAGCTTCGTTATAATCCACGGGCCAAACAGAAGCAGCGCCAGCAGCACAGCGACGATTTTGGGAACAAAGGCCAGCGTTTGCTCTTGAATCTGCGTCGTCGCTTGAAAAACACTGATAATCAGCCCGACGACCAAGCCCAGAACCAGCATTGGCGCGCTGACCTCAAGCACGAGATATACTGCTTGACCCGCAAGACCGATTATGAACTCCGTATTGATCCCCTTCGCCTCCTCTTCCCCGTCACGTGCCGTAGCTGAGCAGCAGCGATTTGACTACAAGATACCAACCGTCCACCAGCACAAAGAGCATGATTTTAAAAGGGAGCGAGATCATAACCGGCGGGAGCATCATCATCCCCATCGCCATGAGCGTGCTGGCAACCACCATATCAATAATCAAGAAAGGAATGAAAATCATAAAGCCCATTTGAAAAGCCGTCTTCAATTCACTCATAGCAAAGGAAGGCACAAGCACTGTCAGCGGAATATCAGAGTACGTCGCCGGCTTGTTGTTGCCAGTGTAGCCGTTATACTTCATAAACAGCAGCAAATCCTTCTCATGCGTATATTTGAACATAAATTCTTTCATCGGATCGGCGGCCTTGTTTAGCGCTTCCGTCTGCGTGATCTGGCCTTTAATATAAGGCTGCAGCGCCGTTTGGTTCACCGTCGACAAGGTTGGTGACATAATAAACAGCGTCAGAAAAAGAGCGAGTCCCACCAGCACCTGGTTCGGCGGCATCTGCTGCGTACCGAGTGAAGTGCGGATAAAGCCGAGCACGATAACGATTCGGGTAAAGCTGGTCATCAGAACCAAAAAAGCCGGGGCTACGCTCAGAACCGTAACCAGCAGCAGAATCGAAATGGAGCTGGTGCCGGCTTGGCCGCCGTCTCCTCCTACCTGAATATCTATATTCGGAATAGGATCGGCGGCATAAATCGGACTGAGGACCAGAAAACTGATAGCGCCAATCAGCAGGAAGGCAATCCATAATTTTTTTTTCATATATCCCCCTGCCTGCCCTTTTGATCTTCGCTGCCAGGCAGCTCTTCCATCTTCGTTTCCCGGTTCGGAGCGGAGCGCAGCCTGGATTGCAGCATTTCATAGAAAGAAGAAGTCTCGTTCAGATCAATTTCCTGAGACGGAACTTCCCCGCGCAGCCTTTCCCTTACCTTGGTAATCAGCGGAATAAAGAAATTGCCCCCTGGCACAGACTGCTCCTCAAATGCCGATACGATCAACGCTACTTCTTCGGGATCGGTGATTTTATCCAAAATCGTTACGTTCTCGCCAACCCCGATTAAATAGAGACTGCCTCCAATTTCAATGACCTGCATCGACTTGTTGGGGCCAAGTCCCACCGCACCTAAAGTGCGCATGGAACGGCCTTTCATCCAAGCATGGTTTCGGCTTCCCATAAACCGGATCAGCAATATAATGATAACGATAATGACCGCCAACACAAAGATAACTTTAAGCAAATTCAGCAGGTTATTGTCTGTGCTAAGCAGTTCGGTGTTGCCTGACATGCAACGATCCTACACGCCAAGCGTCTTGCTGATGGCTTCGATAACGCGGTCCGCCTGGAATGGCTTGACGATAAAATCCTTGGCTCCAGCCTGGATCGCGTCGATAACCATAGCCTGCTGACCCATGGCGGAACACATAATAACTTTGGCGTTGGCATCCACTTTTTTAATTTCTTTCAGCGCCGCGATTCCGTCCATTTCAGGCATGGTAATATCCATGGTAATGAGGTCGGGACGCAGCTCCTTGAATTTTTCAATCGCCTGGGAACCGTCCTGGGCTTCGCCCACCACTTCAAAGCCGTTTTTCGATAAAATATCGCGAATCATCATTCTCATAAATGCAGCATCGTCCACGATCAAAATTCGGTTAGCCATTTCAAATAAATCCTCCCTAAGTTAAGCTTATTGTAATTTTTGAACCCGATCCCATTGACTTACGATATCCGTTACGCGAACTCCAAAGTTCTCATCGATTACCACGACCTCTCCCTTGGCAATCAGCTTGTTGTTCACCAGTATATCGACGGGTTCGCCGGCAAGCTTGTCCAGCTCTATGATCGATCCCTGCGACATCTCAAGAATATCCTTAATTTGCTTCTGGGTCCTTCCTAATTCTACGGTCACTCTTAGGGGTATGTCCATCAATAAGTTCAAATTATTTTCGTCAACATTCCCAAATGTGTTTCCGCTGAGATTGGCAAACTGAACCGGCTGAACGTTGACGTTCCGGTTTGGCTGGGAAGCTGGGGGAGGGGACTGCGGATAAGGCATTCCCTGAGGTCCAGGCATCCCCTGAGCGGGCATACCATAAGGAGGCATTCCGTACGGGGGATAATAATATCCTCCTTCGGGCATTCCCGGATATGGCGGCTGTCCTGGCGGCATCTGCGGCTGTACCGGCGGCTGCTCTGGAGCCGACTGCGGCTGATGGGCAGCCGGTGCGGCTTGGGGCTGAGCGGGCTCCGGTTTGGCAGGGGCCGGCGCTTCAACAGCAGCAGCAGGCTCTTCGGCCGGCTCTGAGGCGTCTCCAATCAGCATCTTCACCATATCTTTAGCAAAGGAAACGGGCAAAAGCTGCATGATCGTGGAGTCGATCAGATCACCAATTTTGAGACGGAACGAGATGCGAATCAACGTCTCGTCTTCAGGCAGGTTCGCCACTCCCTCGCCGCTGGACATATTAAGAATATCGATACCCGGCGGAGATATGTTGACGAACCGGTTAAAGATGGTGGACATCGATGTGGCGGATGAGCCCATCATTTGATTCATGGCCTCCTGCACGGCGCTGACATGGATCTCGTTCAATTCTTCATCAATGGGCTCTCCATTGCCGCCAAGCATCAGATCGGCAATAACCTGGGCGTCACGGACTTTGATCACAAGTGAGTTAATACCCTGAAAGCCGTCCACATACTGTACATGCACAGCAACATGAGGCTTAGGGAAGACTTCCTGAAACTCGCTGCGCGTAATGATGGAGACTTGCGGGGTGGTAATGTCCACTTTTTTGCCAAGCAGTGTCGAAAGCGCCGTTGCGGCGCTGCCGAACGTAATGTTTCCAATCTCTCCCAGGGCATCCTGCTCAAACGGGGTAAGATAATCATCCACGGTCTTCTCTGAAGGTGCGCTTGCCGCGCTATCCGCCGATTGTCTTAAAAGAGCGTCGATCTCTTCCTGGGATAAATAATCTTTACTCGTCAAGTTCTTCAACTCCTTCGCTGACAATCTCATCAATTTGCACGGCTACCCGGTCTTTAAGCATTCCCGGACTTCCGATAAACTTCAGCTTGTTGCCTACTTTGATCGATAATCCGGCATCAACCGTCCTGTTGAGCGAGATAACATCTCCTACATTAAGACCAAGGAACTCGGCTACCGAAATTTTGGATTCTCCAAGCTCGGCAATAATTGGAAGCTGGGCCCGGTTGACGCTGGCTCTGATCGCCTCCACTTCCTGCTCGTCCCGAGCCTTTTTCTCGGACACAAACCATTGGTGCACAGACAGCCTGGACATAATTGGCTCAAGTACGACATGCGGGATACATAGATTAATCATGCCAGTCGTATCTCCGATCTTCGTGCTGAGCGAAATGAGCGCAATCGTTTCATTGGGGGATACAATCTGCATAAACTGCGGATTCGTCTCCAACGCTTCCATAACAGGTTCAATATCCAGCACCGTCTTCCAGGCCTCCTGCAAGCTTTCAAAGCATCTGCTGAATATGCGCTCCATTATGGTCGTTTCAATTTCAGTTAGAGCGGTAATTTTGGAGGGGGCCGTTCCGATTCCTCCAAGCAGCCGGTCAAGCATGGCGAAGGCGATATTCGGATGCACTTCCATTACCATCCTGCCTTCCAAGGGCTCGGCTTCAAAAATATTCAGTATAGTCATCTTGGGTATGGAGCGGATAAATTCATCATAAGGCAGCTGCTCGACCTGAACGACATTGATCTGTACGAATGTACGTAGCTGTGCCGAGAAATAAGTCGTCAGATAGCGGGCAAAATTATCATGAATCCGGGTCAGGCTTCGGATATGATCCTTTGAGAAACGAACCGCCCGTTTGAAATCATATGAACGTATTTTGCGCTGGGTTTCTTCTTTTTTAAGTTCGTCGGCGTCCATCTCACCGGACGAAAGTGCGGCAAGCAGGGCATCAATCTCATTTTGCGAAAGTACATCAACCATTCAATCACCCCCCGTAAGTTAACTTGAAATTTGGCAAGCTTATATGGGCGCCAGGATATAGGAAGTAATTTCCACCTGAGTCAGCTTTCCTTCGGGCAACGCATCGTTGATCAGATTGACAAGCTTGCTGCACAGCTGATCCTTGCCGCTGGCTCCGTTCAATTCCTGGGGCTTCACATCGGCGAGTGTTTTAATAATCAGCGGCTTGATTTTTATTTCTTTGATTTTTTCGAAGTCTTCCTTGGTTGCTTCAGAGTTCAATTGAAACGCAAAGTTTATAGAAACGATGTAATCGGGATCAGCAAGATTAGTTTTAATTTCGGTTATTTCCGAAGTCATCGCCACGATTTCATCTGCGGTCAGCTTCTTGGTCTCGACACTGTTCACAGTGTCGTTAACCGCATTGCCGCTGCTGTCGGAAAACCATTTGTTCATTAGCAAAAAAGCGGCCAACACGATTAAAGTAATCGCCAATAAAATCGTGATGAGCCAAGGCAGCATCTTTTTCATGAAAGCTCCTCCAGTGTTTGGACTTTAATGGTGGCTGAGTACGCGCCGATTTCCTTATTGTAATCACGGATTTTCGCAATAACTTCATCGGCTTTTTCAAGAACGATCAGCCTCTTGCCCGTTACAAGCGTGATGTAAGTGTCCGGGCTTTCTTCCACCATTTCCACCAGCAGGGCGTTCAGCCACATTGGCGATCCGTTTAAACGTGTTACCGAAATCATAAGAGGCCTCCTAACAATAAATTGGGAGAGGAGCGCCTCCCCCAGATTGAAACCCATGCATTAAACTATCATGTACCTGGTATTCCGCAAAGCCGGCATTACAAAAATGCTAAACAAGCAAAAGGCTAGGAAAACCCGAAATCAGCGTTTCAGATTAACAACTTCCTGAAGCACTTCATCCGAGGTTGTAATAATCCGTGAATTCGCCTGGAACCCCCGCTGGGCGACGATCATTTCCGTAAATTCATTCGTCAGATCGACATTGGACATTTCCAATTGTCCTGCCACAATTGCTCCGGTCCCCGCTTCCCCATTGTTGGCGGTTGTTGGCTCCAAAGCGCCATCCGCGTTGGCGTTCAAAGTCATTCGGTACAGATTGCCCCCGATCTTCTCAAGGCCCTGAGGGTTGCTGACTTTGGCTACGCCGATTTGAACGCCCGGCTGGGTTGTGCCGTTGGCCATGGTCTGTATAATGGTTCCGTCACTGCCGATCGAGAAGGCCGTCACGTCATCCCCAATCGTTATGGCTTCACCTTCCGAATCCAGCACATGAAGGCCGTCGGAAGTAACCAGATTACGGCTGGCGTCGACGTGGAAATCGCCGGCACGAGTCAGAAAGGGGGTCTCTTGATCTGCGGACAGTCTCACAAGAAAGAAGCCATCTCCATCGATACGCAGGTCGGTCGGATTATTGGTGGTTTGGGCGCTTCCAGCCAGATGCATCGTGTCAATGGAGCCGATGCTGACGCCGAGCCCGATTTGCTTGGCGTTGATGCCGCCCTGTGCGCCATCGTTTGGTGCGGTAACGCCGGAAACGGTCTGGCTCATAATATCCTTGAACATGACGCGTCCCGATTTGAACCCGATCGTGTTCACATTGGCGATGTTGTTGCCGATAACATCCAACTTGGTTTGGAAACCGCGCATGCCTGAAACACCAGAGTACATTGATCTTAACATTATTTTACCCTCCCAGAATTAGAGCTTGGGGCTCCTGAATTTGGATAATAATCACAGGCGTGACCGCGTCAGTCGATCGGCGGTCGCTCCGGCTTTCCGTTAGGACCGGCCGGGTTATGAGATGATTACTGCGCTATCTATTTGGGTGAACACATTGTCCTTCATGGAGTTTCCATCCATTGCCGTTACCACCGTACGGTTCGCGACACTGACGATCAATGCCAAATCTTTCATTAAAATGAGCGAATCCTTGCTGCCCTTGGCCGCCGCTTGTTCTACAGCCGAAGAGATCTGGTCAAGCTGCTTGCTTCCAAGCTGAATCCCTCGCTGTTCCAGACGTTTTATGGCATGATTGCTGAATTTCAGCATATTTCGCTGAAGCAAAGTCTCAAAGGAGGCTTCGGCTAATGCAGATCCGGCGGTATTAATGTTGTTGGAACGCTGCAGCATGCCCGGGTGCCGAACGCCGGCAAACATCTGACCAACAGTTATTTTGTTATCGTTCATGACTCCGTCCCGCTGCCGCTGCCGCCAGCTTCCATCGCCTGGGCACTCTCAACGTTTTTAATTTGCGTGATGTCTGAGAGCGCAATCTTCTCCTTGCCCACAAGAGCGAATTGCACGCCGCCGCTAACTACAATGGAATCCACTGTTCCCGATTTCTGCTGCGAAGTGGAACTATCGAGCCAGCTGACATTTTTACCAATCAGACCTGAAACCGAGCCAAGCGATTGATTGAGCGCCCCTAACTGGCCGGAAATATTCATAAGCTGCTCAACAGACGTGAACTGCGCCATTTGAGCAATAAACTCCTTATCCTGCATAGGCTGCATCGGGTCCTGATTTTGCAGCTGTGTGACCAAAATTTTAAGAAATTGATCTTTTCCGAGCGTTTCGCCGCCCTGGCTGGTTCCGGAGGTGTTGGCCGCCGAATAATTCGGCCATACATTGCGTGTTGATACCATGCTATCCGAGGTTGCCATTACCTTTCACCTCTCTTTCCATTCCTTAAGCCTTGGCTGAGAACCTGCCTGTCTGGTCCCGGCCACCTTGTCTTTCACTAGTCAACCATTCTTTCCATTCTCCATCGAGCTCGGCGGCAAGAATAGCGTCATCCGAAGCTTCCTTGCGCTCTTTGGAACGTCTGTCGGAACCCTGGCCTCCGGCTCCCGAGTGGCGGCCCTCCTGAAAGAACTGCGACTGCTGAGAAGTGCTGCTCTGTGTGACTTCCAGTTTCTCTACTTGCAATCCTTGAGATTGAAGCGCCGCGCGCAATTGAGACATCTGATTTTCCAGCAAATCCTTGGCTCCGGCATGCTCAGTCAAAAAATGCGCGACCAGATGACCATTCTGCATTGTAATCTTGACATCTACCTGTCCCAGATTTTCCGGAAACAAAGATATAGTCGCCTCGGCGGTTCCGCCTTTTTTAACAATTTCCAGTTTGCCTGTTATGAAACCTGTCATTTCCTGGGCAAATTTCTGAACCGGAACCTGCGGAGGCTCTGTTTTCTGGGAAGCCGTAATTCCCTCTCTTAACTGGAGCTGGCCTGCGGTAATGACTTTGCTGTCTCCGGAGGAAGCATCCGGCTCTCCAGCCAATTCGGATGATGTATCCTCGTTTGCTTGGATATGCTCCTTACCTTCTGTGGAAGACATCATTTTATATCCCGGCAGATTGTCGGATGCCTTGACGTCACCAGCCTTCTGCAGATGGTGCTCTTCAAGCTTCCCAGCCATTATTGCATTGGAGGCCGGAGACTGTGCAGCCGTTCCATTGAAAGCCAGACCGTCACCAGCATAGGATTCCAGCATTGCC
>NZ_ASSC01000147.1 GCF_000520735.1 Paenibacillus forsythiae T98 | reverse complement strand
GGCCCCCTGCCGATACTCCCCCCAGCCCGAGAGCTATGCCCTCCCAGGGGCTGATGAAGTCGCGGCCTGTAAAGTACTCCTTCTTCTGGAGCGCCATCCCTTTGCTCAGCTCCAGGCTGGCCCAGCTCTCATTGGCTTCCTCGACCTGCTTCTTCCGCACGTCGCGCACAGCCTGGAGCAGCCGGATCTCCTGGGTCGAACGGAGAAGAGAAAGCCCCTCGGCGTCGAACTTCTCCAGTACGGAGAGGAGCTTGTCCCCCAGCGCCCTGACCTCACCGCACAGCTCTGCGGCTTTGTACGCCAGCCGCTCGAAGCGGTAAGGACTCGGCGCGGCGGCCATATCGCTCATCACACTGCCAAGGTCAACACCCGCAGCCGC
>NZ_ASSC01000146.1 GCF_000520735.1 Paenibacillus forsythiae T98 | reverse complement strand
GGAGCCCGCCGCTTCGGCGGAAGCGATTCTGAGCCAATCCGCCACGCCGGCCCAGATCGGCGCGTTCCTGATCGCCGAACGGATCAAGCTCGAAAGCGTGGAGGAGCTGGAGGCTTTTGTAACCGTATGCCGAAGCTACGCGCTGCGCGAGCCTCTGCATGAGGGAATAGACTGCGCCGGTCCTTATGACGGCCGCCTTCGCTCTTTCGCCGCGACCTTTCCAACCGCCTTCCTGCTAGCGGCCGCCGGACTGCCGGTAACACTGCACGGCTCCGCTTCTCTTCCCCCGAAATGGGGGATCACGCTGCAGGATATCATTATGGAAGCGGATATTCCTTCCGCCGCTCTCTCCCGC
>NZ_ASSC01000145.1 GCF_000520735.1 Paenibacillus forsythiae T98 | reverse complement strand
TCCCCCGCCTCCCGCCGCTGCCGCACCGCTCTTTGCAGTGGTCTTTCTTTTGCTCTTGCTCGTTACGTTACGTAATGCGATACACTGGGGAATAGGAGGTGGGACGCATAGAAGGTACAAACAAAACCTATTTGGTCGGCGAACTGGCTGCGGCAACCGGCGTAACTGTACGAACCCTTCAGCACTACGACAACATCGGGCTTTTGCCGACACCCGGCCGTACCGATGGCGGACGGCGTTATTATACCGAGGAAGACATGCTCTGTTTAGAACAGATCATCTTTTACAAATCTTTAGGACTTTCCTTAAAAGAAATACGTGAGAAGGTGGTTAAGCGCCCCACCTTATCTCAAATCAAGCAAATACTGAATGAGCATGAGCTAGTTCTCTATAAAAAAATAGAAGACGCGCATGCAAGCATTGCTGCAATCGAGGCATGCCGGACGGCCATCGCTGCGGGAAACTACCCGTCGTGGCAGCTGTTGACCGGATTTATCCGAACCTTAAAGGACAGCAGTCTGATCGATTGGGGCCAATATAAGTTTAATGACGCGCAGAAGGAAATTCTCGGCAAACGATTTGCAAAAGAACAAGACGCTTTCGATTTATATCATACATGGAGAGTGCTAGCCTTGAAGGCCGTGACTCTTGCCAAGTCCGGGGCGTCACCGGATGATCCGGCTGCGCAAGACCTGGCCGCAGACTGCTGGAAAATGGTTCTGGAGGTGACCGGAGGCGATGCCGATCAAATCCATGCTTTTGCACAGGTTCAAGGAGACCGGGCAGCATGGCCTGAAGGAGACCGCGATCTCATGGATGCGTCACAAGCCTTTATCGACCTGGCGGTGAAGCACTATTTAGCGTCCAGATCCTCGGACATCTATGAATACAGAGGAGGCCCCGAATAAAATGAATAATAAAACCTATCAACCAACCAAGGAGTCCCTGAATACTCACCCGGTTCCAGAATGGTTTGAAGATGCTAAGTTCGGAGTGTTTATACATTGGGGACTATATTCTATTCCTGGTTTTGCACCCTTGGGCAGTTTAGCGGAGACATTGAAGACTGATTATGACCAGGCAATGCTGGTCTACCCCTATGCTGAAGGCTATTGGAATGCGATCAAGGACCCTAACACCCCCTCGGCTCAATACCATAAAGAGAAGTATGGCAGCATGCCCTACCAAGGCTTTAAAGAGATGTTTATAGATGGACTGAAAAAATGGGACCCTTCCACTTGGGCCAAAACTTTCAGCGACGCCGGCGCAAAATACGTAGTGATCGTCTCTAAACACCATGACGGTTACTGCCTATGGCCTACTGAGGTTAAGAATCCGCATGAGCAGGACTGGTTTAGCAAGCGTGACATTATAGGTGAATTGGCTGAAGCTGTCCGAAAGGAAGGCATGCGCTTTGGCATATACTATTCGGGTGGAATTGACTGGACGTTTCGGCGAAGAATTTCAAGGACATTTATGGATTATTCGTTTTCAACACCTGGCGGTGATTATCCGGCATACGCCGATGCCCAAGTCCGTGAGCTGATAGGGCGGTATCATCCGGACATTTTATGGAACGATATCTGCTGGCCGACCACTCAGGATATGCTATTCCGTCTGTTTGCCTACTATTATGACGTTGTTCCCGATGGTGTGGTAAATGACCGATGGAAGCATGCAAGTTCGAGCAGCAAGTTTATGGGCCTGAAACCTGTACGGGCAGTACTTGACATCATGATCAAGCAAATGTTAAAGAAAAATCCCGATATTCACTCCGCCCTTGCACAACCTCCCATTCCCCATAGCGATTTCGCTACACCGGAGTATACGAAATACTCGGATATCCAAGCAAAAAAATGGGAGATGACGCGCGGAATCGGAAATTCATTCGGCTATAACCGCAATGAACGCGATGAAGACTACGCTTCCTTTGAGACATTATTATTAGATTTTTTAGATGCGGTGTCCAAAAATGGTAATTTGCTGCTGAATGTCGGTCCTCGTGGTGAAGATGCGCAAATACCCGTTGAACAACTAAGTCGATTGTCAAAATTCGGATATTGGCTGAAGCAGAATAGCGATGCGGTCTATGGCACACGGCCTTGGATACGGTCGGAAGCAGTCACCGAGACAGGAGAGGCTATCCGATTTACTGAAAAGGACAATAATCTTTACTTGATGATCGTGGGTAAGATCAGCGGATCAAAAATAAAAGTAAAGGAAGTATTCATAGATGGCAAGGCATGCCTCCTTGCTGATGGCAGCCGGGTAAAGTTAGAACGAGACGGTGATGACATGGTTCTCACCTTTACACGGCAACTTAATGATCTGTTTGTACCTGTTGTTCTTATACAATAGCAGCAATCACCCCGACTGATACGGAAGGGATTGCTGCTATAACGGTTAGATTTATTCTTTCCCAGGCCTCGTTCCTACCACAGCGTATAACCTGCTTCAATCAGAACTTTATACCATTGCTCCCGGGTTAATCGCACGTTCTCCGCCGATTGTATGGCCCGTTCAATCCGCTCCTTGTTGCCGGTGCCCAGCACGATCGCGGGATTGGACGAGTGCTTGAAGATCCATTGGTATACGACTTCATCGATATGCGTAAGCCCCAGCTCCTGCCGGATGGTTTCCAGCACGCTTTTCATATTTTCCTCAACCGCATTGGTGGGTTTGAAAATCCGTCCTCCCGCCAGAGGCGACCAGATCATCGGGGAAATGCCTTCTTTCAGGCAATGGGTCATGGTGCCGTTATGATAGTTCTGGATGCCCAGCGGATGCAGCATAAATTGGTGAGTGACAAACCTCATGTCCGTATACTTCTGCAAGGTGTCAAATTCAAGCGGACTGTGGTTGGATAAGCCGAAATATTTGACTTTTCCCTCACTCTTAAGCTGCTGGAGCGTTTCACCAAGCTCGCGGGGATCGACAAGCAGGTCAAACATATGAATTAGCAGGATATCAATGTAACCGCATTGCAGCTTCTCCAGGGATTCATTCACCTGTGCCAAGACATAGGCTTGATCCGTGTTGAAGAACCGGGTCTTAATCTCGGGATGCTTGGCATTCGGGACGCAGATATCGCATTTCGTGACGATTTGTATGTTCTCCCGCAAGGACGGCTTCAGCTTCAGAGCTTCCCCAAACTGCGACTCGTTGCGATGATCGCCCCCGTAAATATCGGCATGGTCAAAGGTTGTAATTCCCCGCTCAATACACCATTCGATGAACTCGACCACTTGCTCTGTGCTGAGCTTCCAATCATTCATTCTCATGCATCCGATGACCAGCTTGGAAATGGACAGCTCCCCGTTTAATTGAATGTTCAACATTGTCACCCACCTTGTACCTCAGAATGTGCATACTAAATCCGCTCTCATTTTACATCCTTGCCGTAGCGATTTCTTGCAATGTTTTCGGGTGTTTGTTTTTAAATTTTCAGGAGGGTGGAACCATCAGCGGAAGTTGAACTTTGATTTCGAGGAACCCCTCTTCTAGTCATCCGCGCCCAGCTTCAACAGGGTCGATCTTCGTGCCAACCCTATCCTTGGCGGAAATGACAATGACAGGGGTATCGGAGAACTCCCGCATCTCTCTAAGGATTTCATCCCCGCTTTTATAGGGAAGCATAATATCGAGCAAGATCAAATCATAGGAGTGGTTCTTGATTTCCTGTATTCCATCAACGCCCGTAAAGGAGGATTTCACCCTATAACCCGCACAGGTCAAGGCTTCCGCCAGCATTAGGCTGACGTCCTCCTGATCTTCAATAATCAGAATCGTCATCATGCACACCCACCCAAAATCCCTTTCTGCTTCGTAAATGTAATACCAAGAATGCAGCCAAATGATTGAACTCCGTACCTGAAAGCAATTATACTATAACTGGAAACTCTTGTACCTTGTATCGCAGGTATCCGAGGAAGGGGGCCGTATATTGGGGCAGCCGATCATATTTACTGTCGATCTGGAGGATTGGTTCACAGACGGGAGGCAGATCCAAATAGACAGCTGGGGCAAGTATGAATTGGTCATTGAGGCCAATGTATATGCCATACTGGATCTGTTGTCGAAGCATAATGCGAAGGCGACCTTTTTTATATTAGGCTGGATTGCTTGCAAGAAGCCTCATCTGATTCAAGAAATTCATGCGATGGGACATGAAATTGCCTCACATGGTTACGCCCACGAGCTTGTGTATACTTTGCCCGAAGAGAAGTTCAGACATGACGTCAGAAAGTCCAAGCAAGCGTTGGAGGATATCATTGGAGCGGAGGTCATTGGCTACCGCGCACCCTGCTTTTCCATGACCTGGCGGGGCCTCGACATTCTGAAGAATGAGGGATTTATCTATGATTCCAGCATCGTTCCGAGAACCTGTCATGACCTCTATTCCAGGCTCTACGAGAGAGTGGAGCAGCCCTTCTTCGAAATTGCAGATCACTTCTGGGAATTATCCCTGCCCGCCCTTTCCATTGGCTCTGTTCAAATACCGTGGGGCGGCGGCGGTTACTTTCGCTTCTGCCCGTATCCCCTGTTTCAATATGGAATACGCAAATCGATTTCCTCCAGAAATCCATATATCTTCTATATCCACCCTTATGACCTCGACCCCAAGCAACCGAGACGAACCGACTATTCTCTGCTGAACAGGCTGCGGCGCTATTATGGCTTGAAGTCTGCCCGCAACAAGCTTGAAAGGCTGATCGGCCAGTTCGAATGCAAATCGATTGTGGAGTGCTATCCTTTACTGAAGCAGCAAATGAACAAGAAGTGGGAAGCGTAATATGGACAAAATGGACAACTATTCGCGCATACTCCTCAATGAACAGCTGCTGTCCTCTGCCGCCTATTATTTCTGCAAGGACGCCGGCTTAGATAAACGATACCCGATTGCCGAGCCGCAGCCTGCGGCTGTTCGAACCTTGCAGCAAGAGGGGATATTAAGCGGCTCCGCCAACCGGGTTGCAGACCGGGAGTTTGGATACGCCTGCTATGAGTATTACAGACAAAGCATTGCCCCCGATGAGTTTGACCATCTGCTGCTAGAGGGGGCGGAAGGAAGGAGACGGGTTCTGGACCTGTGCTGCGGCCCGGGCTCAACGGTGCATGCGTTGTTAACAAGCGATAGTGAGCGTCTGGTCTATGCGGTCGATCATAACCCGTTCTATCTATCCCTTCTTCGGAGGACGCTGTCCCTCCGCTATGAGCATGGTGCAAATGTTGTGGTACAGGCTGACGACGCCCATCATGTGAAGCTGGAGAGCCGAACGCTGGATTTCATCGTTTGCAGGACTTCGCTTCAATACTTGGATGTGCCTGCGGCGATTGCCGAGATATATCGGCTGCTCCAGCCAGGAGGGAAGGTCTTTCTGGTCGTACATGGCCCAGGCTATCTTCCCGACTATTTCTTCGCCAGAAAGCAATTCGCTAAGATGACACAGCGCTCCAAAGGCTCTCGCGGGGCAAGCGCGTTAAAATTTCTCACCTTCCGCTCCTTGAAACCCAAGCTTGAGAAAGCGGGCTTTACTTCGATTCAATATAAAGAAAGCAGCCAGTGGCTGTTTGCAGGACGGCTGCCGATCTACTTTGGGGTGTCGGCTGAGGCAGACGGGTAAGCGCCCCCCATTACTCAGGCGCCTCATTTCTTTCCCCGAACCACTCGTTCTTTTAGCTTTTTTCGGCTCCGGCTTCGGCCTGTCCTGCCGCTTTGATTTCATTATATGCTGTGACGATGAGCCGGTGGAGCGGGTGCTTCTCCTCAATCTCCAAATACTGTTCGATCACTTGGGAAATGCCTTGTTCCCGCAATTCTTGCTGTAATTTCGCGGCTTCCGAATCCTTCTCGGCATTAAAGCATAACGCGGCGCCGATGGCCGACACCAGATAGGGAGTCTCGATCCCATAGTCATGAGCGAGCAACGCCGGGCGAACCAGACGATCGTTTCTTGACAGCTTGCGGATTGGAGAGCGGCCCACGCGAACGATTTGATCCAACAAATGGGGATTGGCAAACCGCTCGATCGTCTTGTCTATGTATTTCCGGTGCTTGCTCTCATCGAATCCATGCCTTCTGACCAGTACGCTGCCCGTTTCCTCCATCACTTTTCTGACTTTGTGCTTCAACCGGGGATCGGCCATCGCTTCCTGAATCGTCCAAAGTCCGGCCAGATAGCCGAAGTAAGCGGCACAGCAGTGCCCTGTATTGACCGTAAAGAGCTTGCGTTCGATATACGGCTCCAGCGAGTCTACATAAAGAGCGCCTTTGATTTCCTGGTGGCCCTCTTTCAGAGCAGGACGGTGAATGACCCATTCATAAAAAGGCTCAACTTCTACTTTCAGCGGGTCTTCATGGTTCTGAGCGGGCACAATGCGGTCAACGGCGGTGTTGGGAAAGGCGAGAAGCCGGTCCGCTTTGACAAGCCATTTGGCGGGGAGTTCCTTGTAGACCCATTTTTTCAGCTGCGTGCTGGCGCCGATCGCATTCTCGCAGGCCATGATATTCAAGGGCCGGTCATTCGTGCGGAATCGGTTGACTATGCCCTTGGCGATGGAGGGCGCGATATGCTTCAATGCCGATACGCCAACCGCTGTCGTGATTAAATCCGCAGCCGCAATGGCCTCGTTGACATCTTTGCGGTCATTAATGTGAATAGCCGTCACGTTCCGGATGATTGACGTATCCGATTTGTTATTGGCCAACTCAACGGGATATTGCTTTCTTCGCCTCAATTGGGCAATTTGTTTCTCATTGCGGGCCACGAAACAGACCTCATATCCCGATTTGGATAAGAGAAGGCCGATAAAACCGCGTCCAATGTTACCCGGTCCGAAATGTACGGCTTTCATGACATGGCTCCATTTATCAATTTTCCCTTGGGGCTCGCGAGCACCTCTCGCAAATCGAGCTTGCTGAAGCATTCCACCCTGTGATGGGTTTCCGGAAATTCGAGATTTCGGGTAATCGCGTTCGGACTGACCAATGTATGCAAGCCCGCCGACAGGGCAGCCTTGGAGCCGTTCGGTGAATCCTCGATCGCAACCGCTTCGTCCGCCTGAACGCCCAGACATTCGAGCGTCTGAAGATACAGCTCCGGATCAGGCTTTACGGCCTTCACATCATCCTTGGTCCGGATACAGTCGAAATAATCCCTAATGCCCAATTGGTCCAGATATTTATCGATCCATGCCCGGTCCGAGCTGGTGGCGAGACCGATCTTGAGCCCGGCGGCCTTTGCCAGCTTCAAATAATCCAAAATGCCCGGACGGATGTTCTCCTTCTCCATCAGTGCGGAATGATGGGCCTGCACATTTTCTCGAAAGGATTCAAGATCAATGTCCAGATTTAGCTCCGTAACCAAATATTCATAAGGATTGAACGCATTCAGGCTCGTTCCGATGCACTTTGAATATTGCTCCAGCGTTAATTCGACCCCATGCTTTTGGTAGGCGTCCCGAAAAGCGTTGTACCAAGCGGTTTCCGTATCGATAATCGTGCCGTCAAAATCAAAAATGACCGCTTTGATTGTGTTGTCCTTCTCCATCATTCTCCCCCTTTTCAAATGTGTCTAACGGGTATCCTTATCCAGAGGCTTCCCATCCTGGGCATTTTCGATTCAAACGCATGGCAGCGGCGCTCAAGTAGGGATGGTGATCACAAAGGTTGTGCCTTTGCCTTTTTCACTCTGGACTTCAATCATCCCTTTGACTTTATTGATCGCACTGTAGGCCATGAGCATCCCAAGACCCGTTCCTTCTTCTTTGGTCGAATAATAGGGCTTGCCAAGACGTGATATTTCTTCCTTGGTCATTCCGATTCCGGTGTCCTGGATACGGATAATAATATTGTGCTTTCTTTCCGATATATCAATGCTTAGCGTGCCGCCGCCCTTGTCTTTCATCGCCTCGATACCGTTTTTATACAGATTAATCAGACATTGCTGGATTTGGTTCCGGTCATAGCTTTTATTCAACGAGTTATTGAAACTATATTCGACCTCTACTTGATGAATGGTGGCATAGGGTAAAATGAGATTTTTGGTATATTCTGACTCCGCTTTCATGTTGGAATACACCATATTCTCGGATTGCGGCTTGGCAAAGGAAAGATAGTCGCTGACTATTTTTTCGGCTCGGTTTAATTCTTGCAAAGATAATTCAATATAGCCCTTTTCAACCGGTGTTATCGTATTTGATTTATTCAGAAGCTGCAAAAAACCACTGGTAACCGTAAGCGGGTTTCTGATTTCATGGGAAACACTGGCCGCCAGCTCGCTGACGACATTTAATCTTTCCGATTGCAAAATCCGGTCGCGATTCTTGATATTGGCGATGATCTTCTCTATTAAGAGCATAATGATGCCCATCACCCCAACATGGGTCGTTACGGCATAAAAGGCAAGAATCCAGAACTGCGAATCGAGTGCCCCCACCAACCGGCTTAGAATAATAAGGTAGCAGCCCATCGTGAGCAAAGAAATAACGGTTGCGCTGACGATTCGCCCTTTCGGGTCCAGCTTCAAAAATTTGTTGCTGAATAACGGCACCAGCGCAAGCACAGCCGTTGAATAAAGAAACGAAGGAAGCGTTCCGGCGCCGCCTATATAGAACCGGTAAATATTTAACACGACATAGAGCGGGAGAACACTCTTGTACCCTCCGTAGAGAGCCACGATAATAAACGGGATATATCTTAAATCAAAAATAAAGCCCATTTCCAGCCGAATCGGGTTGGCAATACAAAGAATCATCGTAACGGCCGACAGCAAGATGAGCATCTTTCGATTATAGGAATGGGTCCTGTTTTCGAAAAAAATCAGTACAAATACCACCGGGAAGAGTAAAAACAGGAAATTCAACAGTAACGTTTCTAACAAGGCATGACTTCCTTTCGGCCTCTCTTTCTCGTCCAAAGAATGAAAATTGAACCTGCGGCCGGTTCCGTATATGATAATCTTATCATGATTCTTGGGAGGCTTTGTACGTGCCAGTATTTATTAATGAACAAATCAAGGCAGCCGAGGTGGTGCTGACCGGGCTTAAGGGCGAGAATTTGGGCATCGTCTCCCGAGAAGAGGCTCTGGCCGTGGCTAAGTCCGAGCGGGCAGACCTGGTCTGCACTTCGCTCATGAGCAGTCCCCCGCCCTGCAGCCTCGTTGCGAAGGGCACAGGTAAGGCAGCGGCCCGGAAGAGCGCGGCGCCAAGCAAGGCGGGCGCGGGACGGGGAGCCGGAGGCGGCGGAGGCAAGGAGAAGGTCAAGGAGCTTCGCTTCACCGCTCAGATTGAGGAGCATGACTACGACACGAAGCTCAGTCAGGCGGACAAGCATCTGCGCTCCGGCAAGCCGGTACAGCTGGTCGTGAAGGCATCCGGCCCCAAAGAAGGGGCAACCGCTAAGGCCGTGCTGGAGCGGCTGGGGGGCGA
>NZ_ASSC01000144.1 GCF_000520735.1 Paenibacillus forsythiae T98 | reverse complement strand
TACGGCCGTTCTTCATCGTCTCCGGGCGAGGCGTACAGTCCGGAACGGAAACGGAACCACTGATAAATATGCGTGACCACTACCTTCAGCACGGCATAGCCGGGCACGGCCAGAATGATGCCGACCACACCGAACATTTTACCGGCAAATACAATCACGAAAATAATCGTAATCGGATGAATCTTCAGCGACTTGCCCATGATCTGCGGCGAGATGAACTTGCCCTCGATCAGTTGGACGGCCGTCCAGACGACAATCATTTTCAGCAGCATGAGCGGCGAGGTGACCAGCGCCACGACAAGCGCAGGCGTAATCGCAATCGCCGGACCCAAATACGGGACAACCGCCGTACAGGCCGCAACGATGGCAAGCACAAGCGAATATTTCAGGCCGATAATCAGGTAGCCGATGTAGAGCAGCGCTCCGATGCAGCAGCTTACGATGATCTGCCCGCGGATATAGGAAGAAATCTGCTGGTTCATTTCGGACATGACCATCCGGGTCTGCGGCTTCAGCGCGGTAGGCACCAGATGCAGAATATAGTCCGGGAAACGTTTGCCATCCCGCAGCATATAGAAGAGGATAAACGGCGTCGTTACGATTCCCAGAATGATCTCGGTAAGCGTCCCGACAAAGCTGCCCACGCCATTCAGCGCATTATGTAAAAATCCCGTGAGCCATTCGGACACCCGCGTCGTCAGCGAGCTGACATCGGCTCCCATGTTCTGCTGAAGCTCGTCAAATAACCGGCTTCCCGTCAAATCGCTGACTTCCTGCTGGATCTGGTCGCTGTAACGGGGAAAGTTGTCGATCAGATCCATAAGCTGGCCCCGGATAATCGGAATGACCGTCAGCAGAATAACGGTGATTACGCCGATAATGAGCAGATACAGAATTGCAATCCCGTAAGCGCGTCTAATCCTGCTCCTGCGCTCCAGCCGGTCCACCAGCGGATTCAGCAGGTAATAGGCGACCCCCGACAGAATGAGGGGCAGCGCCACCGTATGAAGCAGCACCGACAGCGGTCTGAAGATGAACGGAATTCTGGCGAAGATGAGCACATTCAGTCCGATGAGCAGCAGCACAAGCAGAAACACAACGAGTTTATTGTTCAGAAAAAATTTGCGGAATCTCTCCGGCCAAATCTGCAGTCTTTGCATCCATAAGCCTCCTAAGTGCGGCGAATTGTCAAGCGTACGTCGGCTTTTTTAATAGCATAGACAACATTTGGCGGACAAGTCAACTCCGGGGGCCGGGCGGCCGGAACCTTATATCCGCAATCCTTCCCGCACCCGCAAAGCCGATCGACCGATACACTTTATTGGAATCCGGGTTATTGACGTCCGCATACAGCATCGGAGTCAATCCTTCCCTTATACAATAACCGGAAATGGCGGCCACGATGGCGCTGGCATATCCCTTCTTCCGCTCTCCGGGCGGTGTATAGACATCGTTAATCCGGGCATGCCGGGCTGTACGGTGGGCGATTCTCGCCATGGCGACCGGTGCACCGCCCGCATTCCACAGGTATAGTCCTCCCGTCCCGATAGCTGCTGTAGCCGCTCTGTACACTTCGTCCGGCATGGGCGTGAACCCGAATACTTCCTTTGAAAAAGCGGACATATCGGCCGCAACCCTCTCCGCATGACGCGCATTCGCCCGTTCGATAACCCCCTCCACACCCGCCGGGGGCCTGATCTCGGAGCAGGTGTACGCCTCAAGCGTCATAAAAGTCTCATACTGAAGCCCTCGCACTGAAGCATAATAACGCGCAAAAGACTCTGCGGTTTCAGGATCGGCGGACACCCCCGGGAATTCCCGGGACGACACATGCTCCGCCAGCTTCCTCAGCATTTCATCCTTTTGCTCTTCCGCAAGTTCAGGAGAAAGCCACAGCCAGGGATTGAAGCCCGGAGTCTGGGCGAAAATCAGATCCTCATTCCTCCTCTTGATCCGCAGGGCTTCCGGACTGCCGCAAATCAAATGCAGCAGGTTATAACGGATCTCGTCTTTCAGGAACATTTCTCCATTGAGTACGGAGTCGCGGTCGGCAAGCTTTACGAACATCCGTTTCACCTCTATCCTTTCCTTTTTTTCCTAACAACTTGATGATAATGCCCCGCGCCGCAAAAAGAAATAACCCGCACGGCGGCTATTTTGCCGGGGTGCGGGTAAGGCGGAAGACCTGTCTGATTGAAAATTGGCGGGACGTCCTATTTTTTCCCCTTTTTCTTTCCCTTCAAGCCTTCTTTGGTTGAAGCTTTCATGCCGTTCTTCCCGAACGTGTACAGCATATTTTTGTTGAAGCGCTTACCAATCAGCGATTTTCTGACCAGCAGCTTGACCTGCTTTGGCGACATATCCCCGTACCAGACTCCTTCGGGATAAGCAATGACGACCGGCGCATCTCCGCACCGGCCGGCGCAGGAGGTAAATGTCGTATGGATCAGAGCCTCTCCGCCCTGCTTCTCTATTTCTTTCCTGATCGCTTGGACAAGATCCCCGCTCTTTCGTTTCTTGCAGCTGCTTCCCCCGCAGACCAGCAAATGGCATGCCGTTCCTTGCAAATTCCATGTCGTCATGACCTCACTCCTCTCTATAATCTAATACCCCTTTTTTTGCTATACTCTATTATTATAGAGGGAAAATCGAACGAGCGGCAATCACGGTTTTTTTGGGAGGACGCTCACCACCATGATTATGCGCCGCATTGCGCCTGTCCCAATTTCCCGACTTGGGGGCTGGATCAGGCCGCCGAGGACAGAATGCGTGAAAGACACCGCTGGTTCGTCACCGAATCCTTACACAATATGAAATAATTATGCCGGTTGGACGCATTCTCATATTGAAGGTTCCCGGCATATCCTTTATAATTCAGTACATTATAAGCCGCTATTATTGATGGCCTTCGAAAGGAAATGAAAAACGTCATGACAGAAAAGCTTAGAGCCGGTATTGTCGGCGGGACCGGTATGGTCGGCCAACGATTCATCGCTCTTTTGGAGAATCATCCGTGGTTTCAGGTTACAGCAATTGCCGCCAGCGCGAACTCTGCGGGCAAAACGTACGAAGAATCAGTGAAGGGCAGATGGAAGCTCTCTACTCCAATGCCTGAAAGTGTTAAGCATATTCCCGTTCAGGACGCTTCGCGCGTAGAGGAAGTAGCCTCCGGGGTCGACCTGATTTTTTGCGCAGTCGATATGAAGAAGAATGAAATCCAGGCTCTCGAAGAGGCCTATGCCAAAGCGGGCGTGCCCGTTATTTCGAACAATTCCGCCCACCGCTGGACGCCGGACGTGCCGATGGTCGTGCCGGAGATCAACCCCGAGCATCTGGAGGTTATCGCCAGCCAGCGCAAGCGTCTCGGAACCGAAACCGGCTTCATCGCCGTCAAGCCCAACTGCTCCATCCAGAGCTATGTGCCGATGCTGACCGCCCTCGGCGGCTTCAAGCCGACACAGGTTGTAGCCAGCACGTATCAGGCGATTTCCGGGGCCGGCAAGACCTTTACCGACTGGCCGGAAATGCTGGACAACGTTATTCCTTACATTGGCGGAGAAGAAGAGAAGAGCGAGCAGGAGCCGCTGCGCATCTGGGGAACCGTGGAAGACGGGAAGATTGTAAAAGCCTCCGCTCCGCATATCACGACCCAATGCATCCGCGTTCCGGTTACGGACGGGCATCTGGCTACCGTGTTCGTCTCGTTCGAGAACAAGCCTTCCAAGGAAGAAATTCTGGAAAGCTGGAAGAACTACAAAGGCCGCCCGCAGGAGCTTGAGCTGCCGAGCGCGCCGAAACAGTTCATCACCTATTTTGAAGAGGACAACCGGCCGCAGACGAATCTGGACCGCGACATTGAGAACGGCATGGGCATTTCCGCTGGCCGCCTGCGTGAAGATTCGCTGTACGACTTCAAATTCGTCGGCCTCTCCCATAACACGCTTAGAGGAGCCGCTGGCGGCGCCGTGCTGATTGCCGAGCTGCTGAAAGCCGAAGGATATATTACGAAGCGGTAAGCGATGCGTAAAAGCATAAAAATGCCCGTTTCCTGGTCACAGGAGGCGGGCATTTTTGCGTTCAATACAGGATTGACCGGAAAATAAAGTCCCGGACTGCGGCTTATCTTAATCTAACGTTTCCAGATCCTTAATGTCCTTTATCAGCATTTCAACATTTTCCTTTTGAGTAGCCCAACTGGTACAGAATCTCACAACACTGTGATTGGCATCGGCTTTTTCCCAGAAGGAAAAAGAATACTTTGTGCCTAATTTCGCCAACACCTCATTTGGCAAAATGGGAAACTTTGCTCAATTCCTCCAATTCAGATTTGCTGTAAGTTGTTCCATTCTCTGTGGGGTGTGATATGTAAACCAGGCCTGGCTGCACCATATGCTCATGAGTGACATCATTCCAGTGGGCTTCATATAATTTTCTTACCTGCTTGGCTTGAATTTTTCCATCATCACTCGGCAAAGTCAGCACTTTATGGCCAGCGGCTTCAATTGCTCCCGTTTCATGTACAGCAATATGACCCGTAATCGCGGCAACTGCGCCTTGATGCGGACGCAATATAGAAGCGATAACCGCAGTATTCGTCTGTGTTCCTCCAACTAAAAAGTGTACATCCGCATTCTCTGCACCGCACGCTTCTCGGATATAGGCTCTGGCTTGTTCACAATGTTCGTCCGTACCATATCCGGGCGTCTGCTCTTCATTGGTTTCCACGATCCGTTTCAAAATCCGCTCATGGGCACCCTCTGCATAATCATTTTCAAATCGTATCATTCATATTCCCTCCGGCTTTTCTAATTTTTTCTGAATCAATAGCATAGAAGTATGTAATTCTTTAATTTCTTGTTGTGATAAACCTTGCAGCAATCTCACGATTTGTTCATCGGATTTCTCATTCAGCCGGTTAAAAAAAGCGGTCCCTTCGGGTGTCAATCGAATCAGACTCGTTCTGCTGTCCAAGGCCGAATTTTCCTTACTAAGCAGTCCATCCTTACTAAGCTTGGCAATGATTCTGCTCATGTAGCTGCGGTCAATATCCAGCTTGTCGACTAATTGGTTGGCGATGCACTGTTCCAGAAAACCAATCTCTAAAATTACCCGCGCCTCTGTAAAAGAATATCCGGTGTTCAATACGTGCTTATCCAATAAGCCGAGTATATTCGTATAAAACCGGTTGAATTGCCGTATATCAGCTATGATATGATCATCCGGGTTCATTGCAGCCTCCTTATTATTTAGTGGACTTTGTCAACAAATAATTTAATCCATTTTGTGGACTACGTCAACCTTTTCAAGTGAAGTTACACACCGATTTTAACGCGGCAACGCCGCTGATCGCTTCCGGGATAGCCTTAAAATCGGACCTTCAGCCGTCCGCCGGATACCCTTGCCCTTCCCCGGCAAATTGAACAGCCCCAAGCGGATGCTTGGGGCTGTGGCGGCTGAGAGCTTAATATTTCGAGAGCAAATTATACAGCGCCTGCGCGGACTCCGCGCGGGTCGTATTGGCTTTCGGCATGAACCGGCCGCCGTCGGCGCCTTTCAATAGACCGAGCGAAACGGCTGCGGCCACATCGTTCCGAGCCCAGGCGCTGATGCCGGAAACGTCAGAGAACGAAGCTTGTTCCGAAGCGGGCGCCGGTTGGCCCGTCTTTGCAAGGTAAGCCCGGATGAGCATGGACGCCATCTCTTCGCGCGTAATTCGCAGCTGCGGGTTGAAGGACCCGGCATCCGCGCCTTTAACGATTCCGTTCTCGAAAGCGGCCGCTATGGAATCGGCATACCATTCCTTGCCGGTCACATCCTTGAACGGAGCCTTATCCTTAGCGGTCAGACCAAGCGAACGAACGAGCATCGCCGCGAATTCCGCGCGTGTAACCGGCCGGTTCGGGGCAAAAGCGCCACCGCTTACGCCATTCACGATATTCCTCGCGCTCAGCACGGAGACGGCCCGGTTGGCCCAATGTCCCGCCGGAACATCCGCATAAGTCTTCACGTATTCCATCGGGGCGTAGCGGCTGAAGTGAGTGACCTTCGCTTTGAGCAAACCGCTGTCCCACTCTCCCCCAATATACTCTGCGACACCTGCGTCATTAAGATAGTATACGCCGGTAAGCTGTGAATCGGCTTTCGCATCCGTGCGGAAGGCAAGCTCCACCGGTTGCGGGAAGGCTGAGAGGCTAACGGCCTTTCCATCCTTAGTTACCGCCTGCAAAGCCAAATCGTAGACTTCCCCGGCAAAGCTCATACTTGCGCTGCCAGGCAGGGAAAGCTGCTTGATCGCAGCCTCTTTGGAGGCGGGGTCCAGCTTGACGACGTTCAGCGCAAGATGCGCTCCCTTCAGCTGCTCGGCCGGAAGCAGGGCGGCCAGGGATTTCAGTACCGCCGCCGGAATCGTCAGCGATACTAGTTCGCCCTTGATTTCAATGCTGTCCACGCCTTCGGCCGATCCGGATTGAACGGGCAGCACGAGCTGCTGAACGTTACGGCCCAGCGTAATCGA
>NZ_ASSC01000143.1 GCF_000520735.1 Paenibacillus forsythiae T98 | reverse complement strand
GGTAACGCCGCTGCAGGCGGCGAACCTGATCGTCACGCTGCTGCATGGCGGCGAGGTGCGCGCGCCGCGAATCCTGAGCGAGGTCGATTTCGCCAATGGGCAGAAGCTGATGGACCTGCCTCCGCATCTTGCGCCCGCCGCCGAGGGGCGCATCTCGGAGCGCACCGCGAAGCTGCTGCGATTCTGGATGCGCCGGGTCGTGACCGACGGCACGGGGCGGCCGCTGCGCGACTCGCGCTGGGCGCTTGCGGGCAAGTCCGGTACGGCGGAGACTCTGGTCAAGGGCGCGCCGCGCAGCAATCAATGGTTCATCGGCTTCGGTCCGGCCGAGCAGCCCAGGTACGCGGCCGCGGTGCTGGTCAAGAACGCGGCTCCGGGAAGCTCCCACACCGCGACCCGGCTGTTCGGCGAGGTTATGGACCTTCTGGCGGAGTCCCCTCCTGCCTGATTCCGGTCTCCCCTTTCGCAGCGGAAGTATCTTCCGGCGTCCCGTTCCCGTCGCTGTAAGCGAACGGAGACACGATGAATTCCTCCTGCGGGAGAGAAATCCACTGCTGGAGGTAGCCCTGTTGCAATAGCTCCTTGATCAGAATCAGCAGAATGGGGGAGAGAATCAGTCCCGCCACACCAAAGGCCGAGGTCGACAGAATGACGAAAGACAGCATAAGGAACGCCGAGGAGACGCCGATGGAGTTGCCGGTGATCTTCGGCTCCAGCAGCTGGCGGACAAGCAGCACAACCGCCAGGAGTATGATAAGCCCGATCGCGAGCGGGGTGCTGCCAACGATGAACAGGTAGATGATCCAGGGAATCAGGATCGTCGACACGCCCAGCAGCGGCAGCACGTCGAACACCGCGCAGACGAGCGCCATCGTAAGCTCGTTTCCGGTCCGGAGGATGAACAGGCCCACCAGTACGATGACGAACGTAATCGAGATCAGGATCAGCTGCGCTTTCAGATAGGAGCCGATGGCTTTAAAGACATTGCCCTGCAGGAAGCGATAGGCCGTCTTGAACGTCTTCGGCATTTTGTCATGCGCGATCCGCCGCCAATCCTTGATTTCCATGCTGAGAAAGAAGGCGAGAATGATCGCCACCCCGAAATTCGCCATAAATGAAGAGAACGTGCCGAGGACACCGAACATATATTTTAAGAACACATACAGCCAGCCCGACAGCAGATCGGTGGCGCTTTTGAAATAGCCGTTCAGCTTCTCGGTCAGGTTGGGCGGCAGGGTCGCGATTTTCTGCTGAAGCCAGGTGGTAAGCTCCATAAAATGCTGCTGAATCACATATGTATAATGAGGAAGGTTTTCCTGAAACTGCAGCACTTGCGATGCGACCAGCAGTCCCGCGCCAAACAGCGACCCCAGCAGCAGGATCAGGAACAGCAGCACGGAGACGGCGGAGGCGAAAGGCTTGGATAGCCCCCTGCGGTTCAGAAATCTTGCCAGAGGCTCGATCAGCATGAACACGAAGAAGGAGAGGAACACGGGAGCGGCCAGCTGGTACAGCTTGCTGAAGGCGAGCATGACCAGGTAGACGGTGAGCACAAGCAGTCCGATATCGAAAAAGGTACGCCAATATTTTTTATACAGGGGCAGCATGGATTCAACGACTCCTTTACGTTTTGAATTGCTTTCTTATACAGACCTGTTTTCCATTGTACACGATTTTACCAAAAAACCGTCTTTTTCTTTGGCAGCTGTGGTAAAATAGGGGGTAATGTCTGGCTTCATATCGACCGTTTAGGCTGAAAACACTCTCTTCGGCCGTATCCCGCCTGTCACCCGGCAGACGCAAGAGCGGCTCTCAACTCAACTATGGAGAAAAGCGGGGAAGAAAAATGGAGACTTTGCTGCTCTGGTTGTTCTATATCTCATCATTTTATGCTTTTATTCCCGGCATTATCAGCCGACTCTTCGGTTACCGCGTCTTCCGAAAAGGAACCGGGGGTCAGGAGTTTGCCCTCACATTCGACGATGGTCCCGACCCGCAATATACGCCAAGGCTGCTTGATCTGCTGAACAAGCACGGCGCCAAGGCTACTTTTTTTGTGGTCGGTTCCCACGCGGAGAAGCATCCCGAGCTGATTCGCCGCATGCATGCGGAAGGCCACCTCATCGGTATTCATAACTACATTCACAAGAGCAACTGGCTGATGCGCCCCAGCACGGTCCGCAAGCAAATTGAGCGCACCCAGGATATTATTTACGGAATCACCGGCGAGCGCAGCACGTACTACCGTCCGCCCTGGGGGATTGTCAATCTGTTCGATTTCTCGAAGCGCCGCCAGGTCAAAATCGTACTGTGGTCGGCCATGTTCGGCGATTGGCGCAAGAAGCTGGGAGCGGAGCGGCTGACGGAAAAAATGCTGGCCCGCCTGAATCCCGGCGAAGTCATGCTGCTGCATGACTGCGGCATGACGCTGGGAGCCGACCCCGAGGCGCCGGAGTACATGCTGTCCGCGCTGGAACGCACGCTGGAAGAAGCGGGAATAAGAGGACTGCGCAGCATCCGGGTCGACGATATGATCAAGGCCGCGGAGAAATCGCCGCTCTCCCGGATGTCCTTTGGCAGGCGCCTGCTGGTCGGAGTCTGGCTGATCTGGGAGCGGTGCTTCCACCATATGTTCCGCCTGCGGACGGTAACGCCGAATCTGCCGTTTCTGCATTACCGTCTTCGCGAATACCAGGGCAAGACGGTTACGCTGGACCGAGGCATGGCGCTGAACAAGGGTGACCGCATCATTGAGATTCATGTCGACAACCGGCAGCTCTTCGAGTTCGGGATGCAGTCCCGTTCCGCCGCCCAGCTCGCGATCCGGATTATCCGGCGGATGGATAGGGATTTGCCGGTCCTGGCCGGAATTGTCGCCCGCGACGAGTCGCTCGCGGAAGCGAAGGCGCTGTACGGGGTCAGCATGATTAACCGGGGGCCGGAGAAGTTCGGCTTCGCCGTCAAGGATTTGCCGGAGGGACTGTTCGCCCGCCTTACGAAGTTCTACCTCAGAATCCTGCTGAGCGTGATCCATCCGGCCGGCGGGGCGCGGCTGAAAGAACGCAGCGAGGCGCTCGTCCCCAAGATCATCGCGATGCCGGTGTCGCAGCTGCTTGATACTTACGGACAACGATGCGCCGGGACAAAGCTGCGCAAGCATCAGGACGCCGCTGCGGTGCTTGAGGATGATCTGACGGATGAGGAACTCCCCGGCGCTCACGCCCATTAATTTATGCCCCGGATGAGGAGCTCGTCCGGGGCATTTTAATGCATTGTACGGCCCATTCATGAACATGTTTCAAAAAACAAATAAATATCATTCTCATCACCCCTTCAAAAATGTAATATAGAGGTGTCGGAGTATATTTGCCAGCCTAATTACAATAGGAGGTCATACCAATGCGAACCGTACAGTTTCCGCAGGATTTTGCCTGGGGAGCGGCAACCGCTGCATATCAAATTGAAGGGGCTTACAATGAAGATGGCAGAGGGATGTCGATCTGGGATACCTTTTCCCGCATCCCGGGCAAGGTTGATAACATGGACAATGGCGATGTAGCGTGCGACAGCTATCATCTGTACCATGAGGATATCGCCTTGATGAAGAAGCTTGGAATCACATCTTACCGTTTCTCCATCGCATGGCCGCGCATTTTTCCGGAAGGTACGGGAGAGCTTAACGCCAAAGGGCTTGAGTTCTACCATGCTTTCGTTGACGCCCTGCTTGAGAATGGCATCGAGCCGGTATGCACGCTGTATCATTGGGATCTGCCGCAATCTCTCCAGGATTCGGGGGGATGGGAGAACCGGGACACGGCCCACGCATTTGCCGCTTATGCCGAAACGGTGTTCCGCAGCCTTGGAGGCAAAATCAAGAAATGGTTAACGATTAACGAGCCTTGGTGTGTATCGTTCCTGTCCAATTATCTGGGCATCCACGCGCCGGGAAACAAGGATTTGCAGACTGCCGTTACCGTCGCCCACCATCTCCTGCTTGCCCACGGCAGCGCGGTGCGGAAATTCCGGGAATTGGGTCTTGCCGGAGAGATCGGCTATGCGCCCAATGTGACCTGGATGGAGCCGTACAGCGGCCGGAAGAAGGATATCGAGGCCTGCAAACGCGAGATCGGCTGGTATGTGGAGTGGTTCATGGACCCGGTGTTCAAGGGCGAGTATCCGTCTTTTCTGGTGAAATGGTTCCGCGAGAAAGGAGCGGAGGTTCCGATCCAGAAAGGGGATATGGAGCTCATCCATGAGAAGATCGATATCCTGGGCATCAACTATTATTCCGGAGCATTGGCGAAGTATGACGAAAGCGCGGGTCTTACGGCGTGCAAGCCGGTGGAAATGGGGGAGGACCGGACGGATATCGGCTGGCCGATTTATCCGGAAGGCTTCTATAAAGTGTTAAGCCATATCAACAGCCGCTACGGTGACATTCCCGTCTATATTACCGAGAACGGGGCTTGCTATAATGACGGACCGGACAACGGAATCGTGGCGGACGCGAAGCGGATCGGTTATTTGCACAGGCATTTGCTCCAGCTTCACCGCTGCATCTCAAGCGGCATTCCGGTCAAAGGGTATTTCGCCTGGTCGCTGCTGGACAATTTCGAATGGTCCTACGGATACAGCATGCGGTTCGGTCTGGTGCATGTCGATTACGATACGCTTGCGCGTACCCCGAAAGACAGCTTCTACTGGTATCAGGATGTAATCGCAACCGGCGAGGTGGAGAGCTGAACGGGACCTAGCTATAAAATAAAGCCCGGAGAGCATCGTCAAATGACGATTGCCCTCCGGGCTTGTTGCTATTGTCTGTGAGGCTCTGAGTGCTGCTTGCCTGTCAGTGCGGTGCTAGATCTTCAATACGCCGCCTTTGCTCGCGTTCGTGACAAGCTTGGAATACCGGGCCAGATAACCCGTCTTCACCTTCGGCTCGAATTCTTTCCAATCCTTGCGGCGGTTCTCCAGCTCTTCATCGCTGACATGCAGCTCAATCTTGCGGTTGTTCAGATCCAGCTCGATGATGTCGCCGTCCCGGACAAAAGCGATCGGTCCGCCCTCTGCGGCCTCCGGCGAGATATGGCCGATGCTGATGCCGCGGGAAGCGCCCGAGAAGCGGCCGTCGGTGATCAGGCCGACCTTGGCGCCAAGGCCCATGCCCGCAATCTGCGAGGTAGGGGCGAGCATTTCCGGCATGCCCGGTCCGCCCTTCGGACCTTCATAGCGGATAACGACAACGTGGCCTTCCTTGACTTTGCCGCCGGCGATGCCTTCGAGCGCCTGCTCCTGG
>NZ_ASSC01000142.1 GCF_000520735.1 Paenibacillus forsythiae T98 | reverse complement strand
TTTTCTACCATTTAGTGGTTAATCAACAGGCGTGATATTGTATATCTTGAAGGTGGATTTGATCCGGCAGGTGCAACACAGCCGCGAGGACCGTGAACAAGAACGCATCTATGGATGGGAAGCCGGACTCGAATATTTACAGGCCAAGGTAAGGGAATTCGAGGATGGACTGAATATATAGTGTATATTGGACCCAATCCGCTCTTGATGAATTAAGCGGGATACTTGCCTATCACCGGAAGTAAAGGAACGTATTTACCTGGATTCGTTTGATCGGTTGTAGTATACACCAACTCATCTAATGATGTAATAGACTCCACCTCCGCGGCGGAGTTTTTTGCTGTTGCAGCGAGAGAACACTGCTCAGGTAGCTTCATGATTACGGCTATGCTTAGATGAAAGAATCACAACAGTGCATATTTTGCGTGGCAGAATGCTATAATGATAGTAATAAGGCTGGATCAGCTTGATTTTCGGACAAAGAATCCTTGTGAACGATTCGATTAGGAGAAATGCTATGACAAATCAAACCCTGTTGAAGCTTCTGCAGGAAGAAATGAAGATGAGACTTAAGGGGGGACTGTATCATCAGACCCAAATTAAGCTTGCCTATAATTCCAACCGTATTGAAGGAAGTCGATTATCTGAGGATCAGACCCGGTATATTTTTGAAACCAATACGATAAATGTAGCGCCGGAAGAAGCTGCAAGCGTTGATGATATTATTGAAACGGTAAACCACTTCTCCTGTTTTGACTACATGTTGAATATGGCGCATGAAGCTTTGTCTGAAGGAATGATTAAGGAGTTCCACCGAACCTTAAAGAGAACGACCTCGGATGAAAGGAAAGAGTGGTTTCGGGTTGGCGATTATAAAGCGAGGCCCAATGTGGTGGGGGATATGAAAACCACGGCTCCGGGAAAAGTAGCAGACGCGATGGCCAAGTTGCTGGCCGCATACCATCAAAAGCCGAATATATCCCTTGAGGACATTGTGGATTTTCATCATGAATTTGAGAGCATCCACCCGTTCCAGGATGGCAACGGTCGGGTTGGCAGGATCATCATGTTTAAAGAATGTCTAAAATATGATGTTATGCCTTTCATCATTGATCATGAGCATAAGTTGTTTTATTATCGCGGCCTGAAAGAATACCGTTCCGAAAAAGGGTACTTGATGGATACCTGCCGATCAGCTCAAGATCGCTATGAAGCGCTCGTTGATTATTTCTTTCCAGAGTTGAGGAACTCCGGGCAAGAGCCGGGGACTCATCCGGGAATGGGTCAATCGTTGTAAGCCGCAAGGGGTTGAATGGACTTACGATAAATCTACCAAGATTTAATAGAAAACTTCATCCGTGTTAGCCCCCCAGGGTACGTGGAGTGCTATGTGTTGCTTATCAGCAAATAGCTTGTTGGTGCCACATTTACCTGTCCAAATACACGAAGATCTCAAGCGAGACTGAGCAGCCTGAGATCTTCGTTTTTTAATGTAAGTTTAACCAAATACGCTTGAGGTCTGATTCAAGATAACGTTATAGTAGGTCTTAATTACGCATGTTTCCTTGATAGTATCACGAGACCCCTACATTAATCCAAGAGGATGTGAATCGTGAATAGCAGCAGTTGTTGTGACCCATGCTATGCAGTGACATTATGATTCGGTTAATTCAGAAACAGCTTTATCGAAGGCTTCCAAGTACTGGTTCAATTTCCCGGCATCGAGATTTCCATTTTTGTCGTTAGCTTTAGGCGGTGTTGTTTGAAGTTGTTGGTACATACGGTCGGCTTCGCCTGATAATTTAGTCCATATGCTTTTCAGCGAATCATATTCAGACGGAAGGCCCTCCACGTATTGGTCATACTCCTTTTTCTTATCCATGGTTTTTCCCAATTGCTCCATCGCAAAATCAATATCCATACTCTCTCCGGTGCTGTTCGTGCCACTTCCGATGAACCAGTTTATATCGACAAATCCGCTATTCCAAATATCAGAAATGGTGAAGTTCCGAATTTCTTTTAACTTTTCTTTTGTATCAGCAACGGCACTTTCAGCTGGTGAGCTTGAAGGGATCGGATGAGCAAACTCCTTCCTTATTACATCAAAGGTTTCTTTATTCGATGGGCCTGTGGCCCACCCTATCTTATTATTTTTAATCAAGATGATAAGCTCACTTTTAGGAACGGATGACTTCTCTCCCTCAATCAGAACGATTTTATTCTTCCCGCCTTCTTTGTCTGTGTAATCTTTGGATTCAAGGACCTTTGGATTATGCAACTTTGATGACTCTGTGCTTTCTTGCGAGGCAGCTAGTTGGAATATGGGTTGAACGTCGGGATAAATGTTATCAGCAACGAACTTTTTCTTAGCTTCAAGATCGGTCCCATTCAAAAAAACAGTTACATACTCCAAAGCAATCTTCTCAGAGTCACTTAATTTCCTGGGTTTCTCAGTCTCTATGGCCGCAGTCGGAGAGCTTTCTTGATTGTTTCCTTTAGCGCTGCATCCCGAAACTAAGGATGTAGCAATTATGAGACCCCAAATAACTTGTTTCTTCAAGTCTTGTCCCCCTAAAATGTGGCAATATAACAAACCCATTCTAGCAGGATTAGGTATTTTTTACTATGAATTTTACAACTCGGATGGACTTTATCGACAAGCGGTGAACAACATAAAGCATACATGACTTCACTCCTGGCAATCACATCATAACGTGCGGTTGCTTTTTACATTGGACTCAAGCTCAGATGCTGATCTGCAAAATATCTATAATCAAAGTCGCTCTTGCCTAAATTAGATGGATCATCCATTATTGGGAGTGTACGTCATGAAGCACTCAAAAGATGGGAGACGATGTTTATTAGAATGAAGGACTTTGTAATCCGAAATCCGAAAGATGAAGATGTGGAGAAATTTGAAAAGCTGGACTTTGTGCTGAAAATGCTTTATCTGTATCATGGCGATTTCGATAAAAGAAATATGTTCTGCGCGGTAAATGGGGAAGACGAACTGTTGGCAGTTGCTCATTTGATGAAGCATGGTACCTTCAATGCGGCTGGACATGATGGAGATCCGGATTTTATCCGCTACCTGAACTATGAAATCACGTTTGCAAAGCACGTTGAGGATGAAGCTGTCAAAGCCGCTCTGACCGATGCGTTGATCAGGCGTTCCCGAGAAATCAAGGCAGAGAATCCGGAAAAACGCATTGTGATGGCCCAGTATATCGACACAGACAATCTCAAAGAACTGAGCTATTTCCTGGCGCGAGGATTTACCATCCATGATACAATCGTCGTATTCAAATTCGACCTGAGCCGGGACATCCCCCGCTATCCTCTGCCGGAAGACGTGCGAGTAGTGCCCTTTGCGCTGAATAACAGTGAGGCTTTGGAAAAATATCATCAAGCCGAACTGGCTTCCTTCGACGGTGTGGCTCGGAGCATGAACCATCTGGGATGGATGCAGGGAGGGCCGGAAATGACCAATTTTTGCGCCTTTAGCGGCGAGCAATTGATTGGCAACACCTCAACCTGGAAAGTCACAGAAGAGAGAAGCGTCACGGAAAATGTTTTTGTGATCCCAGATTGGCAGAAAAAGGGCGTTGCGCGAAACATGATCTGTACAGCGCTAACTCATCTGAAACAACAGGGCAAAACAATCGCCACATTGGGCACCCATGGGACCAATCGGAAGGCTATTTCTCTCTATACGCAGATCGGATATGAACTGTACGGATTCAGACTGACGATCGGCTATGAAATCGAATAAACAGCATAATAAGTCAACGCAAAGCAATCACATTTCAACGTGTGGTTGTTTTTTATTTTTCAGAACCGCAAGCGCCTGCTGCTGATTGCCCGCGACCATGTGAAGCTGACGCTGGAGTATAGATGGATTATCCCATTCCAGAACAACATCAGGATCAGGGTCTGGCAATGTTTGTCTGTAAATATTTTCTTTATATGGTGTACAATTTATAAGCATATAACAGGGGGAACAGCATGAAAGAATGATGTACCTGTTTAATGAACACTAAGGAGAATGATGATGAGAGTTACCTTATTTGAAGTTGGCGGTTTTTCGGTTCACTCCTATGGAGTGATTGTCGCTCTCGCAGTTTTGCTTGCCCTGGGCGTTGCTCACTCATTGACAAAGAACACCATTTATCAAGAACATTTATTGGAGTCTTTCTATTATGCAATTGTTGCCGCCATTATAGGCGCGCGGGTTTGGCATGTGTTCTTCTTCCAATGGGGGTATTACTCCAACCACTTAGGCCAAATATTCGCGATTTGGAACGGCGGAATTTCGATCATGGGAGCGATTATCGGCGGAGCGAGCGGAATCGCGATTTATGCATGGAGAAAGAAGCTCTCATTCTGGGAATTTGCGGACCATCTTGCTCCGGCATTGGTATTAGGTCAAGCGCTTGGACGGATTGCCTGTTTGTTAAACGGAGACGCATTTGGATCACCGACCGGTTCCGGGTACGGAATTGTATATCCGGAAGGAACCATGGCATATGAACGTTATGGGTCGCAGCCTCTATGGCCGGCCGAAATCTGGGAAGGGCAATGGGATCTTGTGGTCTTTGCCTTGTTGCTGATCTTGCGAAATAAGAAACTGCCTAATGGCGTACTTTTTCTTATTTATAACATTTTGTACGCGTTCGGCAGATTCATGTTGGAATACTTGCGCGGGGATTCGCCTAGATATGCGTTACAGTGGACAGCCGGACAATGGACTAGTGTAATATTAATACTTGGCTCACTGATTTTAATCGCCTATTGTTACACGCGTTCCAGACCAGGACGCCAGATTCCGACGGAAAGCGAAGAAGACAACGCTTGAAAATATACAAGATTACAGATGCAGGTAAGGTTTCCGACATCCCCCGGCTTTTTCATTAACACGTTCCAGAAAGAGACATGTTCACAAATTCCTGAAGCAATTGATCTGCTTCTCGTTGGACACTAAATAGCTAATCCATGCGGAAAACCTTACCTCTCGGGACAAACGGCAGATGCTGGCCTTTCGGTATAAGGAAAGCGTGCTCCCGATGGACTTTTACTCTGTCGCAGAAGCCGTCTGTAATAATCAACAATGGCCCGTTCTTTGGGAAATCCTCGGCATGCTCCAACAAATCAATGCCAGGCTGAAGGATGGTGCCTCCTCTGCCTTTGATGGATACCCGATCCGCTATCACTTCCGGAGCAAGATAGCCCTGATCGTAAACGGCCGCATCGCAAAAAACTACGCGTACCAACGGGACATCCCGTGACAGGCTATAGCTTGCAATGGCCCCCAGCGCTTTCCCCAACAGCTTGGTATCCATAGAACCTGAAGTGTCCAACACAACACCGAAGGTGCGGCCGTCTTCGTCACCTGCACTCGGCCCCCAGCGCGGTCTTGGAATATCTGGGGTGGAAGATTGTCTCCGGCTGATTCTGGAATAGGTTCGAACCTTCTCTAGCGGGGAGAAGTAATGATCAAACCATTTCGCAAGCTCCACATCCCACAAGATTGGCGGCTGAGAAAGAGCGCGGATTTCTTCAACAAGGCCAGCGGGAAGCAGTCCACGTTTCTGCTCATAATGGTAATCAAGACCGTTGCTTAAACAGCTTCGATAAAATTCATCGAGTGTAAGTCCATCGTTCCGGTCCCACCAATCCGGTACACGTGGGGGGAGTATATCCCCCAGGCCGACTCCCCGAAATGTAGCGACTCTACGGTATAGCCTTATATCGTTGACGATACGATCATAGATGGATTCGGCTGACATTCCTTTTAGATCGGGATCATGAAGCCCGCCAATCCTGGGGAAAGCCCCTAGCCCCATTTCCATTAACCACTGATTGATGACGTAGTCGCATGCAACATTCCATAAATACGGGTCCCGTCCATCGGCACGGGCATGGTGCCGGAGCCCCACATGCAGAAATTCATGAGCAAGCACGAAACGGCACTCCTGCTCGTCAAGGCCCGCAGCCGGATTGACGTAGATTTCTTTTGCCTCAGCATCAACAGCAGCTACCGAGATGGATAGCCGGTTGCAAATCACAGGGTCCTCAATGATTTTGAAATCTGCCGCCATGGCGCCCATGAGAGGATAGCTGCTGATAAACCAGTTCCGGGCTTTCAGAGCGGGGGTCAACACATCTTGGTTGGCACCCAAATAAGCTTCATATCCTGCCGTTACATTGACAGCACTGGTTACGGCCATTGTCAGCCCTTTACCCAGACAGTCCTGCCAGTTTACATTATCATTATTCCAGTATGAAGGACCTGTTGTTCGAGGATTCAGGATCATATCCTGATATCCATGCCCGGCCGTGCCGAGATTATGGAAGGAAGAGGGGAGCCCCCTCTCCATAAAGCTCAGGTAAAGATCTTCCTCACTTCCGGCAGTAAGCTCCACTCGCCCATCTCCTGCAGGGGGCCGCCCAAGCTTCATATCATAAAGAAATTTCGCTATAAAGCAATCACAGGCTGCATTCCACAGGTCCTGCCGCTCCTTCACCTGAAAATGTCCGAAGCCAAGGTGCAGCAAAGCATGGGCAAGAATATAAATCCATTCCTCCGAAAGCGCCCTTCGTTTGGGGTGAACGTGAATGTGCCCTGTACTTGTTGTGACGGCCCAGCCATTTTCCGGACAGAGGTTCCCCTCCCGTCGTACAAACTGTGCATGGGATGCGAGGGGAGCGAACATAGGGTGTTGACTGACGAAATGCAGCCCCTCCATATAAGATTTTGCAGCAATGTCCAGCTCTCTGAACTTTGGTTTGGCCATGATCAAGCTTCCTTCTTCTGTACTAATCTCGGTAGGTCACGGACAATCTCCACGAGGAACCAATCAGGGAGACTCTCACCGTTTTCACTTTTTGCAACGGTAAGTTGGGCAATTTCGAGACTGATCGTGCTCAGACTTTTAATCAGAGCTTTAGCACGGTGGGCCAGCCTCCTGTGATGCTCGGCCAGTATGTCTTTAGATTCCGGCAGCTCTTTAATAAGTTGAGCACGGAAGGACTGCGCCATGAAGTACAACACATCCCGATCTTCCGGTTGATGAGGCCAACCTGTCTCGCCCTCCAGAATGGCATTCAGTTTATATTTGTTGTTGGTTTGCTTATAGAAAGCCTTGAGCTGACCGGCATGATGGGGAGACAAACAGCCCGTTGCCAGAATGTCTAATGTTTCCGTCCGCAGTCGATCACCGTATTCCTTTAATGCATCGCTTAACATATGCCATGACCGGGGAGTGGAGAACGGTTCTTCATGTTTCGGAGGCTGAACCCATAAATGATCCGGACGAGTCTCAATATAATTAATTACTAAAGGGTGGATATCATTCTGATAGGCCCACTCCAACCATTCTCGGTGGGAAACTCTTAGTTGAACATGAAACATTCGGTTGATAAGTGCTGATGACATGGGTTTCACTATGGCACTATCCTGAGCACGGTTCCCCGCGCCAATCACGATGGAGCCCTCCGGCAGTATGTATTCCCCAATACGCTTCTCCAGGATCAGGCTGTAGAAAGCCTTCTGAACCTCATGAGTACAAGCGTTCAGTTCATCCAGAAACAGACAATAGGGCTCACTTCGGGCAATCATGCCAGGAGGACAAAATCTGCTTTTTCCGTCCACAATTTGCGGGACCCCGATTAAATCCTCCGGTGCCAGTTGGCTGCCTAACAGCGAAATACAGGGCAACCCCACCATATCGGCAAATTGTTGTACCAGGGAGGACTTCCCTATTCCGGGCGGCCCCCAAATAAAGACGGGACGTACAATAGCTATGTTTAATAAAAGATCCATTATTTGCTTAGACGTAACAGAGGCGGATATATTCATGCATCAATTCCTTCCGTAAATTAACGTTAAAGTAATAATATTATAAGGTCCCGGGAGGCTTGGCGGTAAAGTTTAGTTAAACAATTTGGGTAATCTTTCCGGCTTCGTAATACTTTCACCCTGTTCCTCTGCATAAAAATAAGTGAAAATAAGGCTCAGATCATGTAGGGGCATGGATTCCATAGGCATTTACATCATTAGGCGGGGATTAAGGTTCCCCGCCCAGGGTTCCCAATTTGCAGTTTAGGAGTAGATTGAGATGGCAATCATTCAAGTCAGATCCACGAATCCGCAGTTTTCATTTTTGATCAAGAAGAATCCGAACTCCGGCATGATGCTTCGCTCGGTCCGTAGAGGCATGGCGTACGGCTGGTATACGGATGAAGAGACCTATAATGTGTATTTTAAGGATGCGGATAATGAAATTTCCTATAGGCGGCATGAGCAGGAGAACTTCGAGTATCTGAATGTATCGCGCTACAACACCCCTTTATTTCCGCTGAATGCGATAAATGAATTTTTCTCGGCACCGCTTAAAGCGCAGGATGAGAGAGACGTCGAAGGCTATGAGCACACTTTTTTCATCAATATGGTACATATCGAACTCATCCGGTATATCGAGTTTTTTGAGAAGCATTTGCAGGATTTCTCATTTGAAATCATCCATCAGGCCCACAAGAGCTATTCACTTACCGTTACAACCAGGAAGAGCCTGTATCAACTGCTTCATACTGTAAGTGTGTTGTGCTTGTTCCTCTCCATGTTCGGCAATGAATACTTCGATATCTCGGACAGCATCCTGGATAAGTATATCAAGAGCATGAATGTGATTGATGCGCCGTTCTATATACGCAGCCTGTTCGTGCGAAATTTTCTGTCTTCGAGAGACCGGTTTCAGAAGTACAAAGGTGAGCTTGAGAAAACGGAGCGGTATGACATTCAGTTCGCCTACGGAGGCACGGCGTTGCAGCGGAGAAGTTACATTGGAAGCGCGCTGGCCTTTGACAAGTCGATCCTGGATGTGGGCTGCGGAGAGGGCTACTATGCGATTCCTTTTGCCGGAAAAATGGAGGGCAGCTACTATGCGGTTGACATCAATGCGGAGCTGCTGGAGAAGGTGAGGCGTAAAGCGGAGGCCAAAGAGCTGGGCAACATTGTCACATTTGGCTCGATGGATCAGTTTCTGGAAAGCTACAACGGGGAGCAGGTCGATGTCATTTTGACAGAGGTTATTGAGCATATGAGCCAGGATGAGGCCAAGCGGCTGATTCATCAAATCTGCGCGCATGTCGATTTCGACAGCTTTATCATTACGACGCCTAACGCTGATTTTAACCGCTACTACGAGCTGAGCCATTTCCGGCATGACGATCATAAGTGGGAGCTGGGCGAAGAATCTTTTCAACAGTGGGTGCATGACGTGATTAAGGAAACGAATCTGCATGCCGAATTTGTAGCTGTCGGAGACGGAGTCAACCATATCAAGACGACACAGGGCGTCATACTCAGGAAAAAGGGGGCCTGACCCATGGATATCCAAACCAGGGTTCATACGATTTTCATGCTGATCGGGTCGACCGAATGCGGCAAAACCACGTTTGCCAAGGAAGTGCTGATTCCCGGGCTGCGTTTTGAGGATGCCCTTCGGAATGTCAGGGCCAACATTCAATATTTGTCCTCCGACCAAATCCGCCAGGAGATCCTTGGATATGAATATGACAAGTATGATCAGGTAATGCTGGAGGCCAGCGAGCAGGCTTTTCACCTGCTGTTTGAACGGTTGAAGATGGCGACGTCTTTTCCAATCAATTCGGAGTTTGTGGTCGTCGATACAACCGGGTTATCCGCGGATTTCCGGGCCAAGGTCAAGGAGCTTGCGCTTCAGAACAACTACAACCTTGAGGTCATTGTCTTCGATTACCGGAAGCGGGAGGATTACTATGCGTCGGAGCGTTCGAAGAAGCTGATTACGAACCATATTAACCGGCTGAAAAAGGATGTCCTTGGCTCGCTGGCTCGCGAGGGATACAACAAGATCCATAAAGTGCGTGCAAAGGACTTTTATCTTGCCGAAGAAGGTAGGGCGAATCCGGAATACAACATTGTCATCGAAGATCTGGATGCTTACCTGGCGACCATACTCCCTCAGGATCAGCAGTACATCATCATTGGCGACGTACATGAATGTGTGGACGATTTGAAGGGGCTGCTGCTCGATCACGGGTTCAAGCTTGATGCGGGCAAGCTGATTGCGGCGGATAGACTGAAGCATACCAAGCTTATCCTGGTTGGGGACTGGATTGATAAAGGCAAGCAAACGAAGGAGATCATTGAATTTCTTTACGAAAACCAGGAGCACTTTTACTTCGTCCTGGGAAATCATGAGAACTTCGTCAATAAGTATATGAGAGGCGAGGTTAACGGCCTCGACCCGAAGCTGCTTCATTCCTATTTTGATTCAACACAAGTATTGATGAATGATTCGGAGCTGCTGGAGAAATTTCAGTACCTCGTATCCATATCGAAGCCCTTCTATCGGTACTTGGGGGCCAAGGGGTCATCCTTCTATGTCACTCATGCACCATGCCGGAATAAGTATATCGGGAAGCTCGACAAGAATTCCGCCCGGCATCAGCGGATGTTCCGAATCGACCGGGAAGCGCCCATGGAGGAACAGCTGGCCTTTCTGCAGGAGGAAGCGGTCAAAAATCAACCGTACCATATATTCGGTCACGTCGCGGCCAAGCAGTCCTTCCGCATCGGGAACAAGATTCACATCGACACGGGCAGCGTTCATGGCAACCTGCTGACTTCGGTCAGCATCACGTACAAACCGTTGATGAAGTCCAGGAAGTCCCGCCAAGCGGTGATTGCCGAGGAGCTGCAAACCCTGTTCAAGCAAGAGAGAAAGGTATCCATTCAAGACCTTGGGGAAGATGATATCCGCAGACTCCGCTATTGCTCGCGGAACAAAATCAATTTCATTTCGGGCACCATGTCCCCGGCGGATATGAATGACGAGACGAACGAACTGGAGTCCTTAAAGCGCGGTCTTGATTATTTCAGGGAACGCGGCGTCCGGCAAGTGGCTCTGCAGCCCAAATATATGGGCTCGAGATGCAACATTTATTTGCGTAAGGACCTGGAGCACAGCTTTGCTGTCAGCCGGAACGGCTACAAGATCAACCATGTGGATATATCGGAGATTTACAGCAAGCTGCTGCTCAAGTTTGGGGGCTACATGGAAGAGAACAGGATTGCCATGCTGATTCTGGATGGAGAGCTTCTTCCCTGGAAGGCGCTGGGCGAAGGGCTGATCGAAAGACAATTCAAGCCCATTGTGAAAGCGCTGGAGACGGAGCTTGCGTTCCTGCAGCACAACGGTTTTGAAGAAGCCTGCACTAAGCTGATCACCGAATATGAGGCGAGCGGGTTTGAAGAAGACCGGCATCATACCGCCAAGTCCGCTTTAAGCGATAAGTACGGCCCAAGTGTATACCAGAACTACAAGTATGTTTACGACCTTCGAGACACCTATGTTCCTTTGTCCGAACATATGGAGGCTTATCAAACGTACAAGAGGCAGTTGGAGTTGTATGCGGAAGACGAGCCCATGGAGTATAAGCCGTTTGCCGTTCTGAAGATCGTATATGAGGACGGGGGGGAAGAGGTCCCGGACTGGAAGACCTCCGAAATGTATGCTTTTCTGTCGGAGGACGAGGCACTCGCGCTGGATCTGTCCGAGCCGGAGTGCTTGAAGAGAGCGGAGCGTTACTTCTCTCGGCTTACACTTGAGAACCATATGGAGGGGATCGTGATTAAACCGGAGATATGGGACGGAACAACAGTACCTTATATGAAGGTGCGGAATTCCGATTATTTGTCCATTATCTACGGATATGACTACAAGTTCCCGCATAAATACCGCAAGCTGCTCAAGCAAAAGAATGTCGGTCAGAAGCTTCGCACCTCGCTAAGCGAATACCAGCTTGGGATGCAAATGCTGGCGATTGCGTTTGACGAAGTTACGCCTGAGCATGAGGCCTATCAAGAGATTGCGGCCAATCTGCTGTTCGAGGTTGCGAAGGAGAAGGAGATTGATCCGCGGCTATAACAAAGTGAAGAGTGCTAAATAAAGCCTATAAAAAGCTCAAGCGCCGGGCTTCCCTTACCGGCGCTTGAGCTTATCTTCTTCTATAGCGCTCCGGTACCATTTGCCGTTTTGAACGGTATCTGTGAAACGGCGCACGGCCTTGCTGGCCTGCCGTTTACTCCAGCGGGTACCAGGTGTATGGTGGTCATTCCATACGGGTGATTTTTTTACACTTCTGCTCATTTGGCTCTCTAACCCCTCCTTACGGGAAGCTAGAGGCCGTCTAATATCTTCATAGTTTCACCTCATCAAAAGTTTGTCGTTGTCTGTATAGATAGACGTTGTCGATGCAAATAGGTTTCTTTATAATGGAAATGTAAACCTCAGGACAAGGTGGTTTTGGTTAGAATTATTGTTGTGTGGAGGATACCGGATGAAGATTTTATTTTGCTCTGATCCCTTGAATAATAAGGCTGTAGACATGGAATATGAACAGGAGTACAAATGTGCCCGAAAGCTAGGAATGGATGTCCATTTGATTTCGCTCGAGTCCCTTCTCGATGGGGAGTTAACTACAGCAGTTAAGCGAGTTCCAGCATTCGAAGCACCCGAAAGGTTCATCTACAGAGGATGGATGTTAAAGCCGCATGATTACGAACAACTGTATCACACACTAGAGCGGAAAAATGTCGTCTTGATCAACTCTCCTGCGGAATATAGAAATGGACACTACTTTCCTTATTCTTATGAGGCAATTAAACAGGCTACCCCTCAGAGTATTTGGCTCGAAATGAAAGAACTTTCAAATGGGTTTGACATTCTGTTTGAGAAGATGCGCATATTCGAGAACAAACCGGTTATTGTCAAGGATTACGTAAAATCCAGAAAGCATGAGTGGGAAGAAGCCTGCTATATCCCTGACGCTTCCGACAAGCACAGGGTTCTAAAGGTTCTTCGAAACTTTATTGATCGTCAAGGCTCGGAGCTTAATGGCGGCATCGTAATTCGAGAGTTTATTCAATTGGAGCAGCTCACCAGGCATCCGAAAAGCGGTATGCCTTTATCGAATGAGTACCGGCTTTTTTTTCTTCATCACAAGCTGATTGCATGTACAGAGTATTGGGATGAGGCGGTCTACCAGCAGGGCATTACAGACCTTGATTCGTTTACAGAGTTAGCCAAGGGCGTAGCGAGCCCGTTTTTTACGATGGATATTGCCAAAACCGCAAGCGGAGAATGGACGGTTATTGAAATTGGAGACGGGCAGGTCTCTGGGCTGCCAAGTCATACAGACATGGAACATTTTTATAAATCTATATTATGAGCTTGTCAAGGTGTGAATGACATAGGAGGCAGGCAGGTTGCCCGCTGTAGTTACAACTGCTTTGTCAGCAGCGCAGCCTTCCTGCCGGATTACGAAGACAACTCCTCACCCTCCGAAATAACCCCGTAACGATCCAAAGCCTTCGTCGACGCTTCCAGCATCCTTCTTTTTAAATAATCGCCCTCCATTACCCGAACCCGCTTCCCCAGAAAACGAAGCTTGGACAGTAAATACTCCAATTCATCCGCAGATAGGGAGACTCTGACCCGGTAGGTATCGTTCTCTGTATCGTACTCCACATTTTTTTCGAAGCTGGAGAAGGCGTACAGGATGCGGGACAGCTCTTCGTTATAATCGCGGATGATTTCGATGACCGCCTCACTTCTACGCGAATCCAGCTTCTTTCCGAGCTTCTTCAGTATGCCTTCTGCCATGGACGGCTCCATAGGCTCTGCCGCAACAGAGTGAATGTTCTTTAGTCTGGTTCGCATGAAGGCGTGATGCCGGGTGTGATACCAGAGCAGATACCATTCTCTTTTGACCATGGAGTATTCCAATTTATACGGACAGCCTGAATGGTCGGTGTTCACGCGCCCGCTCTTGATCTGGTAGGTTAACCGGATTCCGGTCTTGTTCATGATGTGGCGGCGCAGAGGCCGCAGGAGCGGGTGATAGACCTGCTGCTCCTGACTTCGGGCTTTTTCAATCAAGTGGCGGGAAGTATCCATGACTTGATCCGGCTCCAGGATCGAACGCAGCTTGTCCAATGTGCCTGGAGTGAAAGCATCAGCCGCAGCGGGATGATCCAGCATCGTCTTCAGCCATGCCCGTTCGTGCGAGGTGACCATGAAGGTGCCGGAATCCTCCAACCGGGAGATGATCTGGTGGTTAAAGATTTTCTCAAACAGATTCATAGTAGGCCTGTATCTCCTTCCATTCGGCAATCATTTCCCGGCGGAGCCGAGCGGGCTCCAGAACCTCGCAGCTGGAACCGAAGCTGCGCAGCCACGGCTTGATTTCGGTAGTCCCGTTTACGGTGATTTCGTAGAGGAAGGAATGCTCATCTTCCATCACAATTTGTCCCCACTGTCCCTGAAGCCGTACCCGCTCCTTGACGAAGTTCGGTTCAGAGTCTTCCGGATTATAAAACCGGGCGCGCACCGTCACTGGCCGGCCGGTATCAATCAGCCAACTGTACCGTATTTTCTCGGCAAGCTCATGCTTTTTTTCCTCATACCAAGCCTCATTTACGGATTCATCCTCTTCGATTTGGGTGATCCCTTCCATCCGGTATTTCCGAATGCCCTCTCTGCCGTAGGACAGCAGATACCATCTTCCATATTGATGATCGTACACGATCTTGAGCGGAAGCGTCTTTTCGGTTTTGCCCTCCGTACCCCGCTCAAATAAGGGGTTGGTGCTCCTGGCGACGTAGCTTTGTTCAGACTTTGGCGAGAAGTAGAGAAAATGGACCTTGCGGCGTTGACGGATGGCATGAAGCAGTGTGAACAGATGCGCTTCATCCAGAATTCGCGAGTAATAGTGATATTTATATAAAAATGGCTCGACAGCGTGCTGCCTGGCCTGATTGCGCAGCAGATGCTTCTTGAGTCCGTCACGCAGCAGATAGCCTTGAACGGAAGGCACCTGCGTGTTCGCCATCACATCCACAAAATCATACAAATCCATAAGCTCCTCATCCGACAGGCTCCGGACCAGCTCATCCTGAATGCGATACCGGTAGGGGCGAGGCCCCGATTCCCTCTTGATGACGCCCACCTCTTCCAGATACTTGAGGTCCGACCGAATGGTCTTCTCGTCAGGCAGCGGAAGGCCCGGAGACAGACTGCCGCAGTACATATCGAGCAGTTCCATCGCCGTCAAAGCCTGTTCATTCATCGCACCCAAAAGCAGTGAAATTCTTTGGCTTTCGGATTCCTTGACGGATTTGGCCCGAAACAGAAACAAGAGCAGCGGATCGGCGGAGTCATAATAGCTGAACCGGATGGTTTCGGATAATTCCTTGCGCTGTTCCTGCGGTAAATGCTGGTGCATGGAGCTTACGACATCCTTTAGCCGCCGGATTGTTTTATCAAAGGTATGGACGGAAATGCCGAGCCGCTCGGCGAACTGCTGCCTGCTGAATGCGCCGCTTGTCAGCACAAGCATGCGCAGGAATTGAATTTCTTTATCAAAGCTTTCTCTAGCCAAAATAATCCCCCGTTCAAATGAAGCTTCTTCTTTTATTGTAACAGGGGAGGGATATGGGGCAAATGGAAAAGTTTATGTTCGTCGTAATACTTTTGCCATGTTCGATCAGAGTGAATTGCGCGATGATAGAACCTGTTAGATGCATTGAGTAAGGTGGTAAACGCCAAATGGCGTTTAATCATACATTGGCTCTTGTTCGGACGGTCGTAACGAGGCGGGGATATCGATTTATCCCGCAGTGCCGTGCATGGTATGTTGCGGTATCCTGTACGATCGATCGGTAAGAAGCCACTATTTGGGGTTCGATTCCCCAATCGCCTGTGACGCGAATCTGGTAGAATACTCGACTTCCAATCGAGCGAGAAATTGTACTAAGACCAAAGGGTAGAATCCCCGGCGGCTAGTTTGAGCGCACTGCAGGTTGGCCTTGCAATCCGTGGATACCGATGGAGCGAAATTCCGGGGGCTTTTTAGGATGGAAGAGGAAGAAGGATGGCTGAAGCAGGGTCACCCTCCTGAATCAAATGTCCTTAAAAATCCCTGGCAGATCGCTTATCTAAAACGAGATTCCGCCGGAACCGCAGTGGGATTCTACACCCAATGGTCGAACCATTAAGGGGGTAACGAAGATGTTTAAAAAAGTAACAATACAAGCTGACCAGCGTGGTTTGCTCTTTCATAAAGGAAGTTATGTGAAAAAGCTGATTCCGGGGACCTATCACTATTTATTGTGGTTACAACCCACAGTTGTGGTATTGAATATCGCAAAACCGTTCGTTGTAGAGGGTAAAGATTTGCAGTTGTTCCTTCAGGATGAAAACCTCTTGCGAGAGCTCGATATCGTACGAGTGCAAGATCACGAATACGTTCTGCATTACGAGGACGGGCAATTCGTACAACTGCTTAAGCCGGGTGTCTACGCCTTTTGGAACATACTTAAAAAACATTCCTTTTTGCATACGGATATCAGACAACCTGAGTTGCCTGTAGAGATAGACCGTTCGATTGTACCGAAGCTTACAGCCAATGTACAGCCCTACGAAATCGCGAGCTACGAATCCGGATTTTTGTTTTATGATCATGTTTTACAACGAGAGCTTTCCCCTGGCAAGTACCACTTCTGGAGAGGTCCAGTTTCAACTATGGTAAAGACGATTGATTTGAGACAACAGCAAATGGATCTCATCGGCCAGGAAATCATGACAGAAGACAAAGTTACGCTGCGGTTAAACTTCGTTTGTCAATACAAGATCGTAAAGCCATTACGCGCTTTGGAAATAAAGTCGTTTGAAGAGCAAATCCATATCCAGCTTCAACTTATGCTTCGTGAATATGTCGGAACTCTTAAATTGGACGATCTATTGAAACGAAAAGAGGACGTTACGTCGTTCATACTATCCCGTTTACGTGAGAAGGGGGAAGAGTTCGGAGTGCATTTCCTGAGCACGGGAGTTAAGGATGTCGTTTTGCCGGGGGAAATGAGAGATATCCTAAACACTGTCCTGCTTGCGGAGAAGAGAGCGCAGGCGAATCTGATCATTCGTCGGGAAGAAACCGCCTCGACCCGAAGTCTGCTTAATACAGCCAAGCTGATGGACGAGAATCAGACGTTGTTCCGTCTTAAAGAGCTGGAATTCCTCGAAAAAATATGCGAGAAGATCGGATCCATCTCTTTAACGGGAGGCGGAGACCTGTTGGAGCGGTTGAACGCTTTGCTTGGTGAAAAGAGCAGATAGCAAATAAAGAACACTATGTTTTCTTTTCATCAACCAAACCGATTGTTAAATCGTTCTGCCGATGCAGGAATAGCAGTTTTATGTAATCCGGGCCCTGGACATTGATGTCCAAGGCCATTTATATCCGTCCCCTAAGGAGGGATTTATATGAGCAGCAGTTACCATCAACAGATTGTGACTGAGCTTGAGCGGATTGAGCGCGAAGACAATGTCCGTATTTTGTATGCTTGCGAATCGGGCAGCCGCGCCTGGGGTTTCCCGTCCAAAGATAGCGATTATGACGTAAGGTTTATCTATATCAGGCCGGAAGAGTGGTACTTATCTATTTTTGACAAGCGGGATGTGATCGAGCGTCCGATCAGCGACAGGCTGGATATCAATGGTTGGGATCTGCGCAAAGCCTTGAACTTGTTTCGCAAGTCGAATCCGCCGTTGCTGGAGTGGCTTCAGTCCCCGATTGTGTATAGGGAGAACTATGCGATAGCCGAGCAAATCCGCCGAATCTCTCCGCTCACCTTTTCCCCAAGGTCATGTATGCACCACTACCTGCACATGGCGAAGGGGAACTACCGGGAGTACCTGCAAGGGGATCAGGTCAAGATCAAAAAATACTTCTATGTTCTCCGCCCGATTCTGGCATGTGAGTGGATAGAGAAGTATAACTCCATGCCGCCTATAGAATTTGCCCGGCTTGTTGATAGCTTAGTGCCAAAGGAAAGCGAGCTTAAGGCGGTTATTGCGGGCTTGCTGGACCGTAAAAGGGCTGGCGACGAAATGGACTACGAACTAAGGATCAACCCGATCAATGAATTTTTGGAGAACAGAATCGCGTATTACGAGAGGGCCGCATCAAGTATGCAGCCTTCTGATGGAGACCAGGATCAGCGGCTTGACGAGTTGTTCCGATCGGCGCTAAATCCGTCGACGGTTCCTTGCCGGATGACGAAGAATTCTGGTCCGGGGGGAAATTAAGATGGGTAGCTGGTGGCATGGATGGAGCATTCGGACACCATGCAGGGTCCGATCAGAGGCCGGATGAAGTACGTGAGTTGGTGCACCTGCTAGCGAAACACTCTAGAAAGCCAAAGAATGGTACAAGAAAGGCTCTGTATGCTAAGCTTGTGAGGTCAGATATAGGTGGTATGATTGACGCCTGACGACTCGGTAAAAGAACGGATTCATAAGCTGCGGGAAGCAAAAGGATTATAGACTGGCGGACAAGAAGCCGTTGTCGTCCGTAAAGGGGCAGCCCCGTCCGCACCCGGTCAGATTGGTTTTATCGGCGGTCAAATCACCACGAAGCAAATACTGGAGGCCGTGCGGGCCTTCGGAAATATATTTTTAAAAAAAAGATTGACATCAAGGGAAAAAATGTTAGGATAATACTATATTTTCTAAGAGGATCGACGGTAAAACGGTTAGAGCTGACCATGAATATGGAGGCGGGTTGCATATAACAATGCAGCTTGCCTCTTTTTTTGCCCCAAAGAATCGCTGGTTGTTATTTATTCTTTGTTTGAAGGGGACTGGTAATGAATGATAGATACTACGGTTAAAAGCCTCAAGAAGGTTTCCATTAAAACCGGATACCGTATTCACATCAATAGTATTGATATGAACGGTTTCAGCGGGCGTTGCTGTGGCGGATTGGGCTTTGCTCTAAAGGAGCCTTTTCTGGAGCTGGAAATTGAGAAGAGCGATGAAGAAATCTATCAGTGTAAATACCCGGATAAAGTTAAGCAATACATAGACAAGCTTAAGGAGGTCTACTCGTTTCAGTCGAACTATTACATAAATGTAGTGAATGAAATTAGCGAGCACATCGGAATTGGATCGGAAACCCAACTGTACTATGCACTGGCAACCGGGATTGTTTCACTTGAGAATGCAGAGTATGATTTTGTCGATATTTCAAAAAAGCTGGGGCTTGCGGGTGTATCGGGGATCGGATATGGAACGTACACGCTGGGGAAATTTATTGTCGACGGCGGATACATGCTAGGAGAAGAAAAAGCGAACTTCGTCGAGCATTCCAAAAAGCCTCCGGTGTTTCTGTTTAATCACGAAATTAAGAGTACATGGAAGGTGATTGTAGTAATTCCCAAGCTGCACACCTCGATAAGCAAAGCTGAAGAAGATGCTTTTTTCGCCAAGTATACTCCGGTTCCCGTAGAGGAAGTGAAAGAAATCGCCTATTTCACTCTAATGGGTGTAATTCCAGCTATTATCGAGAGCGACTTTCAAGGGTTTATCCGTTCGATGAAGATGATTACGAAGGCTGGAACCAAAAGAGCCGAATTGAAAATCAATGAGCGGATATGCGGAGAGATTCTCTGCCGGCTGGAGGAATTATTCGGCTTCTCGGCGCTGTCTTCACTCGGTCCGGCGTGTTATACGTTCGTGGAGGCTCGTGAAGATGGCAGCTTAAGCCCGTTCGTCAATGAGCGTTATCTGACAGAAAAGTTCCCCAACTGCGATATTTATATTACCGAAATCAGAAACGCTCCTTTTGAGATAAGCAAAAGCTATGAGTAGATACGATAGAGGGCAGACTATGAGGATTTACAACTGTGGTCCTACACTGAATGACAGTATTCACTTTGGCTGCTATAGAATATTTTTGATGACAGACTTTATTGTCAAGCATTTCAGAAAGCAAGGCGTTCATGTTGAGCATGGTATGAATATCATGGATATCGATGACCACATTATTGAGGCCAAGACAAGGAATCCTGAGTTTTCTACCGAGTCGCTCCTGGAAGAAATGAAGAAGGAATACGCCTATCTCTCCATCGACTATCCTGAGAAGATAACCTGTACATCGACGCACTATCATGAGATGTATCCGATTATAAATCAATTATTGGCTTCGGGACTGGCTTACACAGGCGATAAAGGGATCTACTTGAATATAAATCGGGTTCCCGATTATGGGAAAATCTCGAATTTGATCCCGGAGAGGACAATAGCGAAGGATCAAGCGAAAGATCTATCCAAGATAAACCATTATGATCCGTCATTATGGAAATTTGAGGAGAACGGTTGTTTTGAATTGGATTACTACGGAAGAAAGGGAAGGCCGGGGTGGGACATTCAATGTGTATCCTCGATCATTAATCAATTGAAGAATCCTGTGGATTATCATGTCGCCGGATTCAATGAAAGAACACATTATGAAAATGAGGAAGCCATTTACGGGGCCTATACCCAATTCAACAACAGTCTGGCGAAAAAGTGGGTTTTGGTTAAGTATGTGCTGTTCACCGAGGAATCTCCTTATTTTTATATGCGGGATTACATCAATGCGGGATACACCAAGCAGGAAATTCGATTTATCATGTTTAACTCGAAGTTTGATAAGGAGTTTAAGCTGAACGCGGACTACATTAAGGCTTGCAGAAAGAATCTTAAACAGCTTAATGAGTTCTACTCCGGCTTGTCCAGGCTGAAAGGAACGGCTGAGGAACAAAGTGAAATGAGCGCACAAATAAGCGCGATAATAACGGAAGCCAAGAGGAAGCTGGATGAGATAAACATTCCATTTGCTTTGGCTCAATTGTTTAAATTAATCCGCATGATACATAAAGATGCGCAGTCGATTCCAAGCGAAAGCCTCAGAGAAGTAAAGAGCTTTATGGAATATCTGGATGAAAGGCTGTTGTTCTTGTACCATTAAATATTTATCGAAAGAGAGGTGCAGGGGTGAAATCTCTGGTTCCCAAAGGGTTTGACTTTAAGGAGGAGGAATGGCGCCAGGCGGAAAGAGAGGGAAGGATGCTTGTGCTCGTTCCGTTCATTTCTGAACGATGCAATTTAAATTGTATTTATTGCATGATGAAGGATGAGAGAGTGAAGGTCAATCAAGAGAGAAAATTAACGTTGGAGGATCACAAGAGAGTTTTCAGGCAGGCGGTGGATTTAGGATGCAAGACTATTGTCATATCGGGCTTGGGAGAGCCCTTCATGGACCCCTATTTGTATAACAAACAGGACAACACCTTTCCTCTTCTGGATCTGGCAGAGGAGCTTGATTTATATACGGTTGTCTTTACCAACGGGATGATGATTGATAGCAAGCTGGCGCAGGCCTTATACAAAAGAAGAATCAGCTTAATTATTAAACTGTCCTCTCTGAATGAGTCGGTTTTTTCGGAGCTGAATCATCATGAGATTCAATTCGTCGATTACAGGGAAAAGGACGGGCGATTAACGAGAATTCCGCATTATCTCAAGTGCTTGATCGAAGCCGGTTTTAGCGACGGGCTTGATGGAAATGCAACCAGGTTAATCAATGACGTAATCATCACAAGAAAAAATATGGACGAAATCACGGAGATTATTCATTTTTCACTAAGAAATCATATGCTTACTTGTATTGACCCGTTAGTCATAAAGTCGGAAGCAGAAAGAAACCGGGATGAGCTGGCTATCACAGACAGTGAAAACCGTATTTTATACGAAAAAGTAAAAAGCACATTCTCCGACTACGATATGGGCATGTACGATTTAAGCAACTGCATTATTCATAATTACGGGCTTGTCTATGATTTGGAGGGCCGGATCAGAAGATGTCTGGCCGTGCCGTCTGATGCCGGAACGATACATGACCGTTCTCTGGCGGAGCATTGGAGTCGTCTGCTGGAGGAGAAACAAGCCGCCAATTTGGCTTATCATATTTCGAAAACGGAGGATATCTTCGGAGTATGTCCAGGCAGACGCTACTATTCATTCAGCCATTAGAACATTGCGGAGCAGGAGGAAGAAATGGAGAAGGAGAGCATAACCGCATTATTGGAATTGACTCACAGATGCAACTTAACCTGCAAGCATTGCTATAACAGCAGTTCTCCCGCTTCAACGGAGGAGCTTGGGCTGGAGACGGTTAAAGAAATCATTCATGATTTAAACAAGCTTACGGATTACCATATTGAGAAGGTCATTCTAACCGGTGGCGAATTTGTCTATATGAAGCAAGCCGCAGAAATATACGCATACATACGTGAGCATTTCCATGGCAGTCTCCGGATTGAAACGAATGGGCTTCTGTTCAAGCGAAGACCGGAGCTTTTTCAAATCTTCCGGGCGGAGGAATATTTCATTAGCGCGGATACCTTTCATGGAACCATAGACAGGAAGGGTCACTCGGAATTGTTGGATTTCTTCATCCATTACTCCATAAGGAATGGCTTTAAGGTGATTTGCCGATTAACCGTCGATCATTCGGATAGCGATATTATCCCCTTATTCCTTGAGCGATATGGGCGGGATGACTCCCTTGCTTTGGAAATAAAATACGTTTCGCCTTCGGGCAGAGCAAGTGAGAATCTTAAGGATTTTAAGGGCTTCCGGTATGAAGAAAATAAAGAGCTGTTCACGTGTCTTGCGAATAACATGATCCATTTCAATGTAAGAAAGCAATGGCACGCATGTTACACGGCATGTAATCTATCCTATGTAGCTCATTTGGGCGACGAAGACATGAATGAGAAATTATTTCATAAAAGACAGTCTGGCATTTTCCGCAGCTTAAGAGTACAAGGGATCGGTTCTCTGCTGGAGGAAGTTACCAATCCTAAGCTGAGAGAGGCCTTTTTAAACCAAACATTTTATTACCGGTGCGAGCCCTGCTTATATTTAAGTGAGGCCCTTCACTAATGGGATGTGATGATCTGTGAAATCAATTATTTTAGTGGACTTGCCGGCATTGGATACCACACAGGATGTTTATATTAAGGGGTTTATTTTTCCAACCTTTACTGAAAAATATCTGGCTCCGTTGCTGTCCCAGGCAGGAATGTCTGTAACGTATGTCAATTTGAATCAAGGGAACATAGAAGAAAAGCTGGAATACATCCTCCAGGCTGGTCATGAGGTTTATACTCATTTGACGGCGAACAAGCATTACTCCTACCGATTATTCAGAAGGCTGATAAATAGAAAAATTCTGGTGGGCGGGCCGCTTCCGAAGTTTCGCCCTGAGCTTTTTGAAGAGGATGTGCTTATAGATACGGAGCTTGAAGAGGACGGCATACTCCAGTATTTCAATATGGCTAAGAGAAGCCTGTGGTCCGATGACAGCTTCGTACCCAGCAGGCCCAAGAGACATTTTTCCAACCAAACGATTGAAGCTGATTTCTCAGAGATCGTTCTGTTTAACAGAGGCTGCCGGTATAAATGTAAATTTTGCATTCATTCTGCCTTTCACAAGAGCATGCATACAAGAGGCGTCAAATCCATCGAATATGAATTGGGAATGTACGCGAACGAGCCCGTGCAGCTTTATATTGCCGATCCCTCCATTAATAATCTGCTAATTCTAAACGATATTATTGCTCTATTAAAGAGCTTTGATAATATCTCGTATTCCATGAATATTAGGGCCGATCAGATTAACCCTGCTCTTCTGGCCCGCATCACAGACTTAAAGATAGACAAGCTGTACATTGGCGTCGAGTCCTTGGATGATGCGCAGCTGAACAGATACTCGAAAGGCGAAACCGTCGCTACGATTACTTCAAGAATTAATCTGGTAAAAGAGTATGGGATTCCCTACCATCTGTCATTTATTATATCGGACAATATGGACATTCATCAGTTTATGACATTTCATCACCTCGTTAACGCTGCTTCTTATTCTTTTCATTTTTATTTGCCCTATCCAGGTACGACAGCAGGGGGACCTATTTCAACAAATTGGTTTATGGACAAGAACTGGCCGGAAAATATAAGCAAGCTCGTCAGTAATTCAGCAGCGATCAAACAGCAGCTAACTCAATTGATGAACTATCCCTCGAATTCCTATCATACGATAACACCTCATGACCATAGTCTTACCTTTCTGAAGATCAGAGAAAATCTGGAGGTGCTGGAGAGGATGGCAGAACCTGCAATTCGTTCCGAGAGCAAAGGGCGAGCCCATGAATATTTCAGATAAGATTCTCGATCAGTTAACGGCGCTTTATGGAACTTGCAGAGCAGCCTTAAACAGTCTAGGGCACGGTCTTTGCGGAGTCGCATTTACTTTTATTCAAAACGGAACAACGAAGGTATTAAAATGCACAGTCCCTCCATCCCGTGATCCGGATACCGTGGAATGCTTTCGCGAGAGGCTTGCATTTGTGAATTTTCTGGGAGAAAGGCAGGTGCCGGTTGCCAGGATCAACTGCTCCCTCCACGGGAATTTAGTGGAATTCATTCATGAAGATCAACAGATTTACATTGCTTATTGCATGGAACTCATTGAAGGCAAGGGGTTCTATGCAGTAAATGAAATGGAGCTGGACGATTATATTACGCAATGGGGCAAGTCGTTGGGACAGCTTCATAGATGGTCCAAAGAGTACGCGTCATGGAGGGAAGTCAAGGTAAGCCAGGCTACAGGGACTCCTATCTTTGGATGGTTGAAAGAATGGAGCTACTTCTACCGGATGTCCAAAGACGATGGGATACAGGAGTGCTGGAGAGATATAAACAGGCAGTTTAGCTCGCTGCCGCTAGATCGGCAGTCATATGGGTTTATACATAATGACCCGAGCAAATTAAACGTGTTGTACGCAAGGAATAAAGGGATATTCATAGACTTTGACGTTGCCAACTATCATTGGTACATGGCGGATATTGCGATTGCTCTTTATAGTATCCTGTACCCCGATCATAGGAATTATGAGGGCGCGGCTATGAAAAAAGATCAAGCCCAAAGGAGCGTCAGCCAATTTTTAAGGGCCTACAATCAGGAGAATGCAATCGATGAGTTTTGGCTCAAACAATTAAATGTATTTCTGAGCTACAGAAGAATTTTGCTTTTTACCGCCATGTACCAGTCGCTGCTTCCTAACCCGGATAATTTCCATGCCATACGCGACAGAATATTGAGACAATCCCCGATTGCAGACCTTTAGCACGAGTATAGGAGGAAGGATGTTTGACACCATTAATCATCGTAGACGATTTGACCAAAGAGTTTCTTCATGCTGTGAAAAAACCGGGGCTGACAGGCTCCGTCCGGCATCTGCTGCGTCCCGAATACGAGAAGAAAACGGCGGTAGACCGCATCAGCTTTTCCATCGATCCGGGTGAGTCTGTCGCATATGTGGGACCTAATGGAGCCGGGAAATCAACAACCATTAAAATGCTGACGGGAATTCTCGTGCCAACCGGCGGAAAGATCCTTGTAAATGGGGTCATCCCGTACAAGCAGCGAATAGAAAACGCCAAGAATATCGGCGCCGTCTTCGGACAAAGAACGCAGCTCTGGTGGGATTTGCCGGTGAGGGAATCCCTATCATTGCTGAAGGCTATTTACGAAATCCCTGAGAGGGAGTACAAGAGAAATCTGGAGCTTTTTACGGACATTCTTAATTTAGGCGAGTTTCTTCACCTTCCTGCGAGAAAGATTTCCCTGGGTCAGAGGATGCGGGCGGATTTGGCCGCTTCGTTGTTGCATAACCCCAAGGTACTCTACCTTGATGAACCGACGATTGGGCTGGATGTTTCGGTTAAAGCGCGGATTCGCCAATTTATCAAGCAAGTCAATCAGGAGAGCGGCACAACCATTCTGCTGACAACGCATGACATGGAGGATATTGAGGATATTTGCAAAAGACTTCTGATTATCGACCAGGGCAGGGTTATTTTTGACGGTGAATTGCAGGCGGTAAAAGATGCTTTCGCACAGGAAAGAACGATTCATTTTGAAGTCCGGGCTCCGCTTCATTTGGCGGAAGACGCCCTGCATAATCAATTTCCGGGGGCAGCGTTGCATATTCAGAATGAAGGAAGCCATTGTTCCATTCAGTTCAATCGTTTCCACCTTGCAGCAGGTGAAATTATTGAATTTATGATGAAGCGAAGCGATGTTGTCGATATCCATATAGACGAGCCCAGCATTGAACTTGTAATCAGACAGATTTATGAAAGCAACTTAAATAATCAGAGGATAATTGTATGAATGCATTCAGAAAATATATAGTCCTTGGCAAAGTATCCCTGCAAAATGCAATGGCATACCGAAGCACGTTCTTAATCAGCTTACTGGCCGGTTTCGTGCTGGTCATGTCCCAGTTTTATATCTGGAAAGCTATTTATTCCAAGCATAATGAAATAGGCGGATATTCGTGGGATGAAATGAAGGCTTATTTGCTCATTATGTTTATTACCAACTCATTGCTATCCTGGTACTCTGAAATGGCGATTTCCCAAAAAATATTGGACGGAAGCGTAGCTATGGATTTGCTAAAGCCTCTGGACTTTCAGAAAGCCCGTCTTGCGGAAACGATGGGAGCCAGTATTTTTGAAAGTATACTCGGCGCCGCGCTGGCTTCCATCATTATCATTATTTTTGAGGGTATCGCATCTCCGCCCGACCTTTTGACCTGGCTATTATTTCTGGTAAGCCTACTGGCCTCTGCCTTGATTAAATTCGGCATTATTTATATTGCGGGCCTGTTCTGCTTTTGGACATCCAATCCATATGGAGTCGCGTGGGTGCGTGCCGCCATAACAAATTTGCTGTCGGGGGCGATCGTTCCTCTTACGTTATTTCCAAGGTGGCTGGAGAGCGTGACGGCGTATTTGCCGTTCAGAGGTGTCGTATTCGTTCCCGCCTCCATATTTCTAAATCGGATAAATGGTCAAGCCGCAGTTCAGGAAATCGCCATACAGCTGCTCTGGGCGCTGTTTCTATGGCTGGCGGGCAGGATGATTTGGAGCCGGGCGGTACGTCAAATTACGATCTATGGAGGATAAGGCGGGAATGTCAAGATGATTGCGAAATGGGTCAAAATGCTGCTCTTGTATGTAAGGTTTATGAAGGCTAATTTGATAGCGCTGCTGGAATATCGGCTGGATATGATGATTATGATCTTCTCTTCCGCGTTGATACACTTGCTGGGTCTTGTTTTTTTGTGGGTGATCTATCAGAGGGTTCCGGATATTAACGGTTGGGGATTATGGGAAGTGCTTGTGGTGTATGCTATGGTTTATGTTACAGAGGGCATCTCTTCTTTCTTGTTCGAGGGAAGCTGGATGATGAACACCTTGGTCAATAAAGGGCTGTTGGATAATTTTCTAATCCGCCCCGTATCTCCGATTCTTCAAATATTATCTTCGCGGATTGGCGTGAATGGAATCGGAAATATTCTCATAGGAACGGCCATTCTTATTCAGGCTGTCAGCCATATATCCATGCATTGGACAATACCCAAAATCATCATGGCTGTTGTCCTGCTGGTTTCGGCAATTATCATCAGGTCCTCCATTAAGCTGGCCTCCAATTCGTCTGTATTCTGGACGCAAAACCCTGGAAGCTCATTTCCCTTTATGATTCATAGCATCGGTGAATTTGCGAAATACCCCGTTTCCATCTATAACACCGTGATTCAAGGGATTGTGACTGTAGTCGTCCCTTTTGCGTTTGTAAGCTTTTATCCCGCCGCCTATCTCTTTGACAAAGAGGTATTCAGATACTGGGGGCTGCTGACTCCGGTAGTTGCCATCTATTGTGCAATCGGAGCGGTAACGATTTTCAACTATGGTTTAAAAAGATACGAGAGTGCAGGCAATTAGGGCAGATCCTAGCAAGGGGGGCTTTCGGAATGCAGGTGTTTAACACGTTAACCAGAGAGAAAGAGAATTTTCAGCCTTATGACCCCAACATTGTGACCATGTATGTATGCGGTGTTACCGTGTATGGACCCGTTCATCTTGGGCATGCAAGAACAGCTATCGCTTATGACATGATCAGAGGCGTGCTGGAAGTGTTTAAAGGATACAAAGTCATTCATGTTCAGAATATTACCGATGTGGGGCATATTGTTGGAGATGTGGATACCGGGGAAGACAAAATTCAAAGAAAGGCAAATCTGGAACAGAAGCATCCAATGGCAATTGTGGATGAGTATATTCAAAACATGTGGAGCGGCTACGACGCCTTGAAAATTGCCAGACCAACTATTGCACCGCGGGCGACAGGACACATAATAGAAATTATAGACGCGATTAAAGAGTTAATAGCAAAGGGCTTCGCCTATGAGGTGGAGGGCGATGTCTATTTCGATGTCCTGACAAGAGAGAGCTATGGTATATTATCAGGCAACGCGGTGGACATGCTGGCGGCCGGGGCCAGAATTGAAGTGAACGGCCGCAAGCGAAATCCCGGTGATTTTGCATTGTGGAAGAAAGCTGAACCCAATCATATTATGCAGTGGTCCAGTCCCTGGGGCAAAGGTTATCCGGGCTGGCATATCGAGTGCTCCGTCATGTCCCTTAAGTACCTGGGCAAAATCGATATTCATGGGGGAGCCGTAGAGCTATGCTTTCCGCACCATGAGAATGAAATTGCTCAGTCGGAGGCTCTGGTAGGGGAAAGAGTCGTCCAATACTGGCTTCATTCCGGCGTCCTTCAAATAAACGGGCAGAAGATGGCCAAGTCGCTCGGGAATTACATTACTATAGAAGAGGCTCTAAAGAAGCACAGCGCCGAGTCCTTGCGTTTCTTTATCCTTTCAAACCATTATTCCGCAATGGTGAACATGAGTGATGACAGTCTGGCATCCGCAAAAGCGGCTTTAAAAAGAATCAATAACTACTTGTTTAATCTCCACAGCAGAACAGGCAAGGTATTCAACCAGTTGTTGCACATCAGATTGCACGAATGGATAAGCTGCTTTGAAGCGGAGCTGGAAAATGATTTCGATACGCCCAACGCTATCGCCCATTTGTTTAATTTCCTGAGGGACACGAATCATGAGATCATTCGGGGGAATTATAACGAGGTTAATTTCAGAGAGATCTGGGAGTATTTCTCTAAAATCAATCAAGTATTCAAGTGCTTTGATATGAGACAGGATCTAAATGTCCAAGCGGATAAAGGCGTTCAGGCCAGTTCGATAGAAGCCTTGGTCTTAAAGCGGGCAGAACTGCGCAAGAACAAGAGCTGGGCGGAAGCCGATGCGGTGAAAAATGAGCTGAGCCAGATGGGAGTTACGCTTTTCGATAACCGGGACGGCTCGACCACTTATAAATTGGCCTGCACGGACTGAGCTTATTTTACATACGCAAGGGGCGTCCCTGGCCATAAATATGGCTTGCGGGACGCCCCTTGCTGCGTGAAAAGAGAAAGCTGATATTTATTGTGCCTTTACGAATTCGGCGGATTTGATACCCGCTTGACGACCGAAAATAATGATTTCGGCTACGGAGTTGCCGCCGATCCGGTTCTGCCCGTGCAAGCCGCCGGTCACTTCGCCTGCTGCAAAAAGACCCGGAATCGCTTTGCCTTCTTTATTCAATACTTCGGTGTTCGTGTTGATCTTCACGCCGCCCATGGTGTAGTGAATCCCCGGGCCGATCTTGATGGCGTAGTATGGCGCTGCGGACAGGTCGTTGTCCATTCCTGTCGTTCTGCCGAACTCGGCATCCTTTTTATTCTTCACGCTGCTGTTCCAGGTATCCAGTGTCGCTTTAAGCTGATCCGCCGGAACATTGATTTCCTTAGCCAGCGCTTCGATGGTATCGGCTGTTTTCACAAAGCCCATTTTTTCATATTGCTGAATCGCTTTGGCGCGGGATTTCACGCCGGAATCAAACACCAGATATGCGGATTTGTCGGCAAGAGCATTGATTGCAGCGGTGACATTGTCGCGGGTGCCCAGCTCGTTGGTGAATCGCTTGCCGTCTTGCGCCACGAGAATGGCCCCTTCGCCGCGAACCGCTTCCCCGATGAGATATGATTTTTCTTGCTGTACGGTCGGGTGAACTTGAATTTGATCCATATCGACAGTTGTGCCGCCAACCTGCTCAATCATCTTAATGCCATCACCCGTGCTGCCGATCTGGTTTGTTGTCACGTATCCTTTTAAATCCGGTCTGACCGAGGCGATCAGCTCCTTGTTGGCCCCGAAACCGCCGGTTGTCACAACGACAGCATTAGAGGCAATCGTCTTTTCATCTACCTGGTTGAAGACGACTTTGACGCCGTTAACCTTACCGTCTGTTTGCGTAAGCTCCTTCACATCGGCGTTAACAAACAGCGGAATCCCCTGTTCTCTTACATTTTGCAGCAGACCTTTGACCAGGTATTGCCCGATCGCGGAGCCGTCCTCAGGACGGTGTGTGCGCTTTTCGTTCATGCCGCCGGTAATCGTGATATTGTTCAGTTTAATGCCGATGGAATCCAGCCAATCAATAGCACTTGCCGAATTGTCAACGAAGAAACGAAGCATCTCTTTGTCGTTGGTGTCATGACCGCCCTTTAATGTCTCTTCATAAAATAGATCATTGCTGTCTTGAATGCCTTGCTCCTTCTGGAACTTCGTTTCAGAAGCATTCATTCCGGAAGAAGATTTGGTTGTATTCCCGCCGGCAACCGGCATTTTTTCAAAAATAACCGGATTCATGCCACTTGCTTTGGCCTCAAGCGCGGCAGACATCCCGGCGCCGCCCGCGCCGACAATGATGATATCATATTTATCCTTCAGTTGATCGAATGGCGTATATTCGGTTTGAGACGCTCCCGATGTGGCTTCAGCTGTTGCCTTGGCGGTTGGTCCCGCAGTTTCTTTGTTCTCCGTGTTGTTGCCCGCATTCCCGCTGCCGCATCCCGCAATAACGAGCAGGACCGAGAGAACGAGAATAAGAGCCGATAATACTTTCTTGTTCATAGTGTACCCCCCAATTTTAAATCTCTTGCAATTAAGATGAATGAAAGAACCAAGCCCAAAAGAGAGAGCAGCGTACTCTTTAATTCATCATATTAAGTATACCATTAAAATTATTTAATTGTGAAGTATTTCACAATTATTTTGTTGTATTTTCTTCATAATGTCACCGTGGGAATTAATCCAATTCAGCAGGGGGAATCTATGAATATGCATGCAGAGAAAAATGAGTTTGATTCGGAATTTAGTCATGTGAAATATATACCGGGAGACAATATAGTGTTTCTTGCATGGAAAAAGTTCTGCTGCTATGACGACTATAGAACCCCGACATGGTTTGCTTTGGAACTGCTTGAGAGTTGTATTCATCATGAATGAAGTTAACGAGATCGAAGAGGAGATGGACATGTGGACGAAGGAGTTCATGAAGTATTTTACAGTAAAGAGAGTCAAAAGTTATGAAGATGCGGTCGAGTCGGCTTTATGAGTAACTAATAGGGGGAGATATAATGATGCTAGCTTTGTTGGTTGGGTTACCGCTGGTTGCTGGTATTCTTTATGCCAATACGGTGAGTATTTTGATTAAAATCAAAAAAGGAGAGGAGACATTCGAAAACACTGCATGGGGAGCAGTCTTGTTTGGAGCGCTTGTCCTTGGTTTCATTTTTCTTGTCTTCGTCTCAAGATGAAAGTAAAAGATTTCAAGCACGCAAAAAAACGAAACCCGCAAAGGTTCCGTTCTTTCTTCAACTAAGCCAAAATCCGCTGCAGCGTTTCGTCACTGCGAAGCAGGTGCAGCGCCTTCTCGCGCATCTCCGGCAGATGCAGATATGTCCGGCGGGACGGCTTGATGGACGGGGCCAGCGTCACCGCCTGTTCGAAATCGTCCCGCTTCATCCCGAGCGCGGCGACGAAATCGAAGAATCCGGTTTCATCAAGGAACTTGCGGACCCGCTCCACCCGATGCTCCTGCACGAGACACATCAGGTATGAGGCTACCCCCACCTGAATCCCGTGAAGCTGCGGCCGCTCCACAAGCTGGTCCAGCGCATGGGAGATCAGGTGCTCGCTGCCGCTTGCGGGCGCGCTGCTTCCGGCAATCTCCATGGCAATCCCGGAAAGCGTAAGGGAATCGACAATCTCTTTAATAAAAAAGAACTCGCGAATATCGGTGTAGGGCATGCGCACAATGCTGTTCACCGATTTCTTGGCCATCATCACCGCAAAGTCGTTCACGCGGGTAGCGCCAAGGGATTCCTCGAACCGCCAGTCGAATACCGCCGGGATCTTCGAGAGGATATCGCCGAGTCCGCTGTACAGGAACTGAACCGGTGAATTGCGGACAAGTCCAAGATCGACCAGAATGCCGTAGGGCATCCGGGCGGGAACCGACGTGCGGCGGCCCTGAACATAGAGGGAGCAGCCGGAGCTTGCGAAGCCGTCATGGGCGACCGACGTCGGAACGCTGATAAAGGGCAGGCCGTTCAGGAACGCGATATATTTTGCAATATCCAGCCCCTTTCCACCCCCGATGCCGACAATGACTTCGGTACGGGCCGGAAGGGAAAAGGCGGTGCCCGCAATCGCCTCCAGGCTGTTATCCAGAACATCCCGGTTGTCCAGAACCTCAAGCTGAGCTTGCTCTGTCAGCGATTGAACAATTTGCGGCTCGCAAAGAGGGCGGATGCCTTCCCCAAAGCAGAGCACAATACGCGAGAACCCGGCCTTGCACAGCAGCATCCCGAAATTGGACAGAACCTGGTCCCCGACCTCCAGGAGCGCAGGGATGGCTACTTCGTGGGCCTGGCGCTTCATTTCGGCCACCCTTGTTCATTCAAATAGCCCGAAATGGCATGATAGTTGTCAACCGGAACATAGCTGACTCCGTCCCGCGTTAGCAGATCGCGCAGCTCCCCCCGGGCAAAGGCGATGTCGGCGGCTTTGGCCGCTTCAAGATCCGGCTCGCTGTCCCCGGCAAACAGAACGGTACGATAGCGCCCCCGGATGTCCTCCAGCACCTTGCGTTTATCCAGTCCGAACATCTCCGAGAAAAAAGGGTTGGCGGTGTCGGGAACAATCCGCAGCGCGCCGTTCTCGTGTACGGCCGGCATGGAAATGACCGTTACATTCGGGATTTCAAGCGCCTGCATGAGCCGCTCGATATACCATGACGTACCCGCGCTTACGATATAGAAATCTCCCCCGCGCGCCTGAACCTCCCGGACAAAATCAATCGCCCCCGGAGTGAGCGGAATCTTGCGGATCTCGTCCATCAACTGCTCCTCCGTAAGATTAAGCTTGCCAAAAATAATGTTCAGAAACTCCACATCAATCTTCTTGGATTTCTTCCAGTCCTGATAGAATTGATGTCCCCATTCCGGGAAGAAACGGTCAATCATCAAGTGGTAAAAATCCCGTTCGGATAGCGTGCCGTCAAAGTCGGAGAGAAAAGCAAATGGTTTCATTGTTATAGCCCCCCAGGGAACAAAAGTATTCATATTTAAGATTACCATACTTTTCTTTATTATTTATAGGGATGCTCATTTCAGGAATAACGGTAGGGGGCCGCATGAAACTATTGAACGTGCAGCTGCGGCTCGCACCGGCCTTGAGCGGTCAAGGCTCCCAATGTGACAAGCTGGCGTTGCCCAGGGCTCAGAGCCGAGCGACTGTAGATTTCACCGAATGGAAATTCGATGATTTGTTCAGCTAACAAGGGAGCGATACCGGCGAGTGAATCAGCAACGGCTTCGCCATGTGCGCCGTCGATTTCCTGAAGCTTGGCTAATCCTCGTTCCCGCCGTTCGTCTACATGATTTAGCAGCTCGTCCTCGATGGTTACATCGATATTCTGTTCGGCAAAAAGCTGCTTCGCAACCTGAACGGCATTTAATGCGCGGGGAAAGCCGCAAAATGGAATGCAGTGAGTAGCAATTTCGATAAATTCCTGCGGGGCGATCCCGACTTTCAAGCCGAAGCTCATATGCCATTTGAGTGATTTGCAGAATCGCCCAATGAGATCAACGCTGAAATTACGTTCATTTCCCTTTGTTGATAGGTGAGCACGGGACGGCTGAACACTTGCCCGATTTTGTGCATAGATTTTACATAAACCTTATTATGTACCGCTAAAATATTTCTGAAAATTAATTAAAATTTGATTGAATAATGCCGATCTCTGCTTTATAATAACGGCATAGAACTTGTATACAGGTTGGTATTCAAGATCAAGGGGGAAGGGCAATGGATGGATGAGCTGTCGTTTACAAGTGTCGGCATCGACATCGGAACCAGCACGACGAAGCTGATTGTCAGCAGGCTTCGGCTGGGGCGGGTATCGGGGGCCTTCCATTTGCCCCGTTATGAAATTACAGAGCGGGAGCTGCGTTATGCCAGTCCGATTTACTCTACGCCGCTGCTGTCCAGGGACGAAATCGACATGGATGAGGTCGCCCGGATATTGAGGCAGGAATATGACCTCATCGGTCTGAGCTTATCCGAGGTCAAGTCTGGGGCCGTTATCATCACCGGAGAAACGGCCACCAAGACGAATGCCCGGAGGGTGGTGCATTACCTGGCGGAGCGTTCCGGGGATTTCGTCGTAGCTGCCGCAGGAGCGGATCTGGAGGGCCTGCTCGCCGGGAAAGGTTCCGGCGCGGAGCAACGCTCCAGGGAAACGCCGGGCGTTGTGGCGAATGTCGATATCGGGGGCGGTACGGCGAATGTCGCTTATTTTCGGGAAGGGAGAGCGATTGGCACGGTCACCTTCCATGTCGGCGGGCGGTTGATCCGGCTGGATGAGCAGGGCTGCGTCATTTCGGTTTCCCCGCATGTGCAGGGATGGCTGCCGGAACGCGGACTTTCGCTGACAGCAGGCAGGAAGACGACAACGGAGCAGCTCGAAGCGATTGCTTCTGCCATGTGCGGCGACATGCTGGCTTATTTGGCAGGGGAAGCCGTCGACCCTTCATTCTGCCATCTGATTGCCGGATCGCCGCCAGCCGGACCGCTACCGGAGATAGACGAGCTTATGATCTCCGGTGGAATCAGCACACTCATGGCGAATCCGGAAGTCCCGGATACCATGGCCGCCATTGCCAGATACGGCGACATCGGGCCGCTTCTGGCCAGCTTCCTGCGGCGGCAAGCGGACAAATGGCCGTTCCGGATCGTTACCTCCAGTCAAACCGTGCGGGCGACCGTCATTGGCGCGGGCATGCAGAGCGTGGAAATCAGCGGCTCCACGGTGCATATCGATCCGTCCGTGCTGCCGCTTCGCAACCTCCCGGTTCTCCATCTGGAATACACCGGGATGCCGGTTGAGGACTGGAGCCGGACGGCGGATGATGCTATGCTGGAGGCCGCAAGGTACGCTCTGCCGGGAGCCGAGGCTCCTTGCGCCATCGCTTTAGGCGGAGAAGTCATCCATTCGTACGCCGCCCTGCAGAGGGTTGCCCGGACGCTGCTGGACACGTATGCCGCTCATTTTTCCGGCGCGAGCATCATGGTCGTTGTCTGCGACCATGACATGGCCAAGGCGCTGGGGCAGGCTTTGTCGATCCGCTGCGGCAAGCGTCTGAGCATCGTCTGCATCGATCAGATTCGGGTGGAGCGCGGCGACTATATCGATATCGGGGAGCCGCTGCCCGGCTATCTTGTTCCTGTTGTCATCAAGACGTTGGCATTTTCATAACCGATGCGAAGAAGGAGGTGACTTGCTTGCTCAGGAGCACGACAATGCTTGGGCAGACCTATCAATTCAACAGTCTCAAGGAAATCCTGGCCAAAGCGAACGAGGAGAAGTCGGGCGACCAGCTGGCCGGAATCGGAGCGGCGGATGCCCGTGAACGGATCGCCGCGAAATTTGTGCTGGCCGACCTGACGCTGGGTGAAATCCGGAATGATCCGCTGCTGCCGCCTGAAGAGGATGAAGTGTCGAGGGTGATTGAGGAGAACGTAGACGAGGCGGTGTATAGCGGAATTCGGAACTGGAGCGTCGCCGAGCTTCGCGAGTATATTTTGTCCCATAAGGCCGGGCCGGGGGAGCTGGAGCGGATCAGCTCGGGCATGACCAGTGAAATGATTGCCGCAGTCGCCAAATTGATGTCCAATCTCGATTTGATTACGGCGGCCTCCAAGCTCCGCACGGTGACCCGGTGCAACACCGAAATCGGTCAGCGGGGCGTGCTTGCCACAAGGGCGCAGCCGAATCATCCATCGGACAGTATTCCGGGCATTGTAGCGGCTTTGTATGAAGCGCTCAGCTACGGCATCGGTGATGCGGTCATCGGAATCAACCCGGTGATTGATTCAGCGGAGAGCGTCAAGGCGATTTTGTCGGCAACCAAGGAAGTAATGGACCGGTGGAGCATCCCGACCCAGAATTGTGTCCTTGCGCATGTAACGACCCAGATGAGAGCGATTGAGCAGGGGGCGCCCATGGACCTGCTATTCCAGAGCCTCGCCGGAACAGAGCAGGGCAATAAAGGCTTTGGCGTAAATATCCGGCTGCTTGACGAGGCGGACGGGCTGATGCGCATGAAGCGCGCCTCGCTGGGACCGAATCACTGGTATTTTGAAACCGGGCAAGGCTCGGAGCTGTCCTCCTACGCTCATTTCGGGATCGATCAGGTGACGCTCGAATCAAGATGCTACGGGCTGGCCCGGCAATACAAGCCCTTCCTCGTCAACACGGTCGTCGGCTTTATCGGACCGGAATACCTGTATGACAGCAAGCAGGTTATTCGCGCCGGATTGGAGGACCATTTTATGGGCAAGCTTCATGGATTGCCGATGGGCGTGGATGTATGCTATACGAACCACATGCAGGCGGAGCAGAACGATATGGAGAATCTTGGCGTGCTGCTGACGTCGGCGGGCGTCAATTTCCTCATCGGCGTGGCGATGGCGGACGATTGCATGCTCAATTACCAGTCGCTCAGCTTTCACGATCTCGCCGCCCTGCGGGAGACGTTCGGCCTCCATCCGGCGCCGGCGTTCGAGGAATGGCTGGTCAAGATGGGGATCATGGCTGATGGCCGGTTGACGGATGCGGCCGGAGATCCGACCCTTTTTATGGGATAGACTATACTTACGGAGGTGCGGCATGGGAGACCGCGAGAAACTGGAGTCGTTAATGAAGAGCACTCCGGCGCGCATCGGGGTGGGACGTGCGGGAGTCCGGCCGCTGACGCATACGATGCTGCAATTTCGGAAGGATCATGCCGCCGCTGTGGATGCCGTGTACGGCGAAGTGGATGAATCGATTCTGCGGCAGCTTGGATTATTTACTGTGGAGACTTGTTACGGGAACAAGGAAACGTATTTGAAACGCCCGGACCTTGGCCGAATCATTACGGACGAGGGCATGGAGGTCATTCGTGAAAGATGCGTCAAGCAGCCGCAAATCCAGATTGTCGTGTCGGACGGCTTGAGCGCCGACGCGATCACTGCGAACATCCTGGATGTATATCCCGCCCTGCTCGACTCCTTGAGAGTCCATGATCTGAACCCGGGAACCTCATTTTATGTAAAAGGGGGAAGGGTTGCCTGCATGGACCATATCGGCGAGGTGCTGCAGCCGGATGCGCTGGTGCTGCTGATCGGCGAGCGGCCCGGGCTGGTAACGGCCCGATCCATGAGCGCCTATATGTGCTACAAGCCCCGCAAAGGCACAATCGAATCCGACCGGAACGTCATCTCCAACATCCATCCGGGCGGAACGCCTCCGCTAGAGGCGGCGGCGCATATCGGCACGATGCTCCGGGGGATGCTGGAGCGTCAGACGAGCGGCACGAACTTTTACTGACAAGAGGGGGAATGCGCATGCATACGATCGAGCGTGACCAATTCGTATTCAGTTTCTCAGGCCATCACGCGCCGGTATTAACCGTGCAGAGCGGCGACCGCGTCGTGCTCCGGACGAATGACTGCTTCTCCGGACAAATTCAGGGAGACGAGGACCTGGTCACTTCCATTGACTATGGCCGAATTAATCCGGCGACCGGACCGGTCTTTGTGGAGGGGGCGCTGCCGGGAGATGTGTTGAAAGCGGAGATTATCCGTATTTCGCTGGACAACCAGGGCGTTATTACGACGCTTCCGGGCATCGGGACATTGATTCACCGCTCCGAAGTCCGGTCGAAGCTGGTACAGATCAGAGAAGGAAGGCGCGTGCAGTTCTCGGACAGGATTCAGTTCGAATGCACTCCGATGATTGGGGTTATAGGCGTGGCTCCGCCCGGCGGCGAAGTCGCTTGCGGACACCCCGGCAGGCATGGCGGCAATCTGGACTCCAGCTGCATCACGGAGGGATCAAGCGTGTATCTGCCTGTGTTCGTTCCCGGCGCGCTGTTCGGGCTTGGCGATCTTCACGCGTCCATGGGCGACGGGGAAATGTGCGGAACCGGAGTGGAAACCGCCGGAGAAGTCGAGGTTCGTCTGACCGTCCTGAAGGGAGCGGAGCTTGGCGCTCCTGTAGTCGAAACGGAGGATTCCTGGTATGCCGTATCCAGCGATCACGATGTCCTGGCGGCCATCCGGCAAGCGAGCGAGGATATGCAGAGCATGATTATCCGGCGCTGGGAGCTGACGCCGACAGACACCTATTTGCTGATGGGCGCGGTGAGCGACGTCCAAATGAGCCAATGCTGCAAGCCTTGTCCGGTGGAGACGGTCGTTCGCGTGCGAATACCGAAGCTGGAAGGCATGCCTGGCCTGGTCGAATAAATAAAATTTTAAATACCCCATTGAAAAGAAAGGGCGTTTATTTTATATTAGACCTGTATACAACTTGGTATACAAGTAACGCATGCAGACGAGCATGCCGCAAAGGGTGAGAATCAGTTGATAGATAAACATGATAAAGTTCTCTTAAAAGATACCGCATACGACAAAATCAAGGAAAAGATGATCCGGGGAGATGAGGAATATACGTCGGAGAATACGCTGGTTCAGGAATTAAGCATGAGCCGAACCCCGATTCGCGAAGCATTGAACCGGCTTCAGTACGAAGGCTTCCTGAAAATATTGCCGAACCGGGGCATCGTCTTCACCGAGCTGTCCGTGGAGGAACGCAATGAGCTGATTGACATGCGGATCGCCATCGAGACGTATTCGCTGAAGCAGGCCGAGAGCCGTATCCGGGACCATCACATTCAGGAGCTTGCCCGCATCATCGGCATGCAGGAGAAGGCTTACCGGGCGGGGGATTTTGCCGATCTGGTCGAGAAGGACGCGCTGTTCCATCATTACCTGCTGGAGATCGTCGGGAACTCGCAATTCATCAAGATGTACCGTCACGCGAGGGAGCGGCAGTTCACGGTGCGGGCCGGAAAATGGCTCAAGAATCAGCCGGATATTCTCCAGACCTTTATTGAAGAGCACAGAACCATTCTGGACGCGATCACCCGGAAGGATATTCCGGCCGCGATTCAGCATTTGGTGGAGCATCTGGAAAAAGGAAAGCTGTAGCGCTTAAACGAAAGGAGGCGGCGGAAGCGATGAAAGTTCGAGTAGTTATGGCCCAGTTGGAATCGACATCGGACAAGCACATCAATTACGAAAAAGCGGTAACGGCCGTCCAGGGAGCTGTTCGTGACCACTTCGCGCAGATGGTCGTTTTCCCGGAAATATTTATGAGCTTCTTCCCCGCACATACTCCGAGGCATGTCATTGTGGACGACGCCGAGACGCTGGAGGGCCCGTTCGTCGCCGGGATGAGGAAGCTCGCGGCCGAGAACGGCGTATGGCTGATATTCGGAATGAAGGAATTGGTGGATGAGCGCAGCGCGGACCGGGTGTATAACACGGTAGTCATTGTCGATAGCGGCGGCTCGATCGCCGGAGCTTACCGGAAGACGCACCTGTACGATGCGTTCGGGCTTAAGGAATCCGACACGATTATGCCGGGGGACCGTCTCTTCGAGCCGATTCAGACCCCATTCGGCAAGCTGGGATTATTCGTCTGTTACGAGCTGCGCTTCCCGGAGATCGCCCGCTATCAGGCGGCCAAGGGGGCGGACATCATCATTGTTCCTTCCGGCTGGGTCCGCGGGCCGATGAAGGAGCGCCACTGGAGCCACTTGATCACCGTTCGGGCGTTGGAAAATACGGTGTTCATGGTGGCCTGCAACCAGGTGAGCGATTTCTACAGCGGACAGAGCCTTGTCGCAGATCCGATGGGCGTGTTGATGGCTGCGGGTCCCGAGACGGAGGCGCTGATCCCCTGCGAAATCGACCTGTCCCGAATCGGAAGCGTCCGTTCCAAGCTGCCATCGTATGAACAGCGGAGACCCGAGCTGTACGAGGCAATATCAGATCCCGGAAGGAGCATTTATCGATGAATAAACTGAGCAAGCTGCTGCATCATCAAGAGTCGGCTTACGGAATGATTGTCACGCTGAAGGACCCTGCCGTCGTGGAGATGCTGGGGCATGCCGGGTATGATTTTGCCATCATTGATATGGAGCATACGACAATGGACTTCGGGCTGGTGGAGCATATGATCCGGGCGGCCGAGTGCGTTCAGGTATCTTCCGTGGTCCGGACCCCTCAGAATGACTATGGCGCCATGCTGCGCGTTCTTGAAGCGGGAGCCGACGCCATCATGGTTCCTCATCTCACCACGCGGGAACAGGCTGAACGAATCGTCGGCACGGCCAAATACCGCCCGATCGGCTCCCGCGGGCTCGACGGCTCCTCAAGAACGGCGCAATATGGCACTACGCCTTTCCAGCAGCATCTGAGCAGGCAAAATGAACGGGTCACCGTGATCGGCATGATTGAGGATGAATCGGCTCTGACCAACCTGGACGATATTGTCAGCGTGCCTGGACTGGATTTGCTCTTTGTCGGCCCGGCGGATTTGGCGGCCTCGCTTGGATTTCAGGAGCAATTTGATCATCCCGTCGTTATGGAGGCCATCGAAGAGATTATCCGAACGACCCGGGAGGCCGGGCTTGGCATCGGGATTCCGGCGTTTACGGCGGAGGAGGTGGACAAGTATTCCGGGTGGGGGGCTAACTTTTTTACCGTGCCGCCGATTGATACGCTTCTCTTCAGCCGGGCAATGACCTCCTATCTGCGCGATGTGAAGCGAAATGAAAGGTTGTCCATGATGTAGAACAAGAGAGATGTCTTGCCGTTCATATGACCAAACCTAAGGAGGAAAATAAATATGCGATGGAATCAGGCCGGGAAAGCAGTGGGACTTATGTTGATGGTGTTGTCTTTGCTCTTGTCCGCATGCGGTTCGGATCAGGGAGCGGCGAATGGGACGGAGAAGGAAGCCAAGGGGCTGGTTATCACATTAAAAGGCGACCCTGTCGGCTTCGATCCTCAGAATACAACCGATACCATTTCCAGCCTTATCAATTACCAAATCTACGACAGGCTTGTTACCTTCAATGAGAATATGGAGATTGTTCCCCAACTGGCCAAGAGCTGGACAACCTCCGAGGACGGCAAGACCTGGACCTTCGAGCTGAACACGGGAATCACCTTCACCGACGGTACTCCGTTTAATGCGGAAGCGGTAAAAGCCAGCTTTGAGCGGATCGCCGATGAAGGAAAGAATTTGAGCCAGCATTCGCTGGTAGGCTCATTTATCGACAGCATTACAACGAACGGCGAGACGGAGGTTGTCTTTCATTTGAAAGCCCCGCAAGGAGCCTTCCTGGGGAACTTGGCTTCCGTAGCGAGCAGTATTCTCAGCCCTAAGTCCATTAAGGAGGACGAGGAAGGCATCGCCAAAAGCCCGGTGGGAACCGGCCCGTTCAAATTAAAAGAATTTACGACCGGGGATGCGGTGGTGCTTGAAGCCAACAAGGATTATTGGGGCGGAGCGCCAGGGGTCGGCAGCGTTACCTTCAAGAATGTTCCGGAAACCGCCTCCCGCGTAATTATGCTTGAAAATGGCGAATCCGATCTGATGGAAGGTGTCCCGATTACGGAAATCGAACGGCTGAAGCAGAACAGCGAGCTGGTCATCAATCCGATCAAGGCCAACCGGATCGCGTACATCGGGTTCAATACGACCGTCAAGCCTTTTGATCAGCCGGCCGTGCGCCAGGCGCTGAACTATGCGATTGACAAGGAAACGCTTGTGAACAAGCTGTATGACGGACGGGTTACCGTCGCCACCTCCGCCATCGCGTCGAGAACGATTGGGTACAGCAATGTAGGCTCTTATCCATTTGACATGGACAAAGCGAAGCAAATGCTGAAGGACGCGGGAATCGTACCGGGAAATTACAAGTTCAGATTGATTCTGGCCGCCAATGTTGTCCAGGATAAACCGGCCGCCGAATTTGTCCAGAACAGTCTGACGCAATTGGGATTCAATGTCGAGCTGCAGACACTTGAGCTTGGCACTTATTTAGAGACGCTTAAAGATCCCGGCAAATACGATTTATTCGTCAGAGGGGCGCTGGCAACCACCGGCGACGCCGATCCTCTGTTCCGGGATGCCCTGTTATCGACCAGCGCCACGAACTACGCCCATTACAACAATCCGGAAGTCGACAAATTGATCCTCGCGGGGCAAGCGCAATTCGAGCCGAAGCAGCGTCTGGAGAGCTACGCGAAGGTGCTGGAGCTGGTCAAGGAAGATGCGCCATGGATTTTCCTACATGAAGATATGGCCCGCTACGGAATGTCCAAGAAGGTTGAAGGAATCACCTTCCTTCCTACTTATATCTATGATCTGCGCAAGGCGGTCAAGAATTAACGAATCTGAATCGTAAGGAGGAGTTCTTTTGTTAAGCTATGTCGTCAAGCGTGTGCTGCAAATGATTCCCACCTTGTTCGGCGTATCTCTCCTCTGTTTCGTCATCATCCACTCGGTTCCGGGAGACCCGGCGCATTTAATTGCGGGAGTCGATGCGACCGATGAGCAGGTGCAGAGCGTCAAGGAACAGCTGGGGCTGGACCGGCCGCTTTTGGAGCAGTATTTCAGCTACGTGTCCCATTTGCTCCGGGGCGACCTGGGAGAGTCGCTGCAATCCGAGCGTCCGGTTCTCCAGGAAATTATGACGAGGTTCCCCAATACGATCCTGCTGACGGTATTCTCCGTTGCCATTATGGTTGTCGTCGGCCTGTTTGCCGGAATCCTCTCCGCGACGAAGCCGAACAGCATCAGGGATAATGTGACGATGATGTTCTCGCTGTTTGGCATCTCAATGCCGGTGTTCTGGTTCGGAACGATGCTTATTCTGTTGTTCTCCTACTACTGGCCCCTGCTTCCTTCCGGAGGAAGCAGCGGGTTCCGGCATTTCATTCTTCCGTCTGTCGTCCTGGGCCTGTCTTCCTCCGGGGTGCTGGCGAGGTTAACCCGTTCCAGCATCCTGGAGGTGATTCATCAGGATTTCATCCGTACCGCGCGGGCCAAAGGGGTCAAGGAGAGAATAGTCATCTACAAGCACACCTTGAAAAATGCGCTCATTCCGATCATTACGATCATTGGCCTGGAGTTCGGCACGTTGCTTGGCGGGGCTGTTCTGACGGAGACGGTATTCTCGATGAACGGGCTGGGCCGGTTCATTATCCAATCCATCCAGTTCCGGGATTATCCGGCTGTTCAGGGCTGCATCTTGTTCGTGGCGACGATCTTCGTCGTAGTCAATCTCGTGGTTGACCTGTGTTACAGCGCAGTAGACCCCAGAATCAGGTATGAGTAGAAGGGAGCGTACGCAATGAGCAAGACCTCAATCCTTCTGATGAGCCGGGAAGCGGGGGAAGCGGTATATCAACGGCGCTCGCCGTGGACGTTGATGATTCAGAGGTTCAAGAAGAACAAACGCGCCATCGTAGGATTATGGATGGTTGTCATTTTTGTATTTGTCGCGGTCTTCGCGAGATGGCTGGCGCCGTATGATCCGATTGAGCAAAATATGCAGAGCATACTGAACGCTCCTTCATTAAGCCATCCGTTCGGGACGGATGAATATGGCCGGGACATTTTATCGCGGGTGATTTACGGAGCGCAAATTTCCCTGATGGTCGGGGTTGTCGGCGTGCTCATCTCCATCGTGCTCGGCGTCGCGCTTGGTACGGTCGCGGGTTACTTCGGCGGAAAAGCCGATCTCCTGATTATGCGGGTGATGGATGTGTTTATGGCGTTTCCGAGCTTTCTGCTCGCGCTCGCTATCGTCAGCGTGCTCGGTCCGGGCATGGTGAACGTGATGATCGCCATCGGCATCTTCTCGGTCCCGACCTTTGCGAGAATTTCCCGCGGCTCGGTCATGTCCGTTAACGGCAAGGAATACATCGAGGCGGCAAAATCGATGGGCTCCGGACATATTCGCATTATATTCAAGCATGTGATTCCGAACAGCATCGCGCCGATTATTGTATTGTCCTCGATGCGCATAGCGACGGCCATTCTGACAGCCTCCGGGCTGAGCTTTCTCGGAATGGGCGCCCAGCCGCCGACGCCAGAGCTGGGGGCGATGCTAAGCTCGGGCCGGGATTATTTAAGGTCCGATCCCTATGTCAGCACAATCCCCGGCTTGGCCATCATGTTTATGGTGCTGGCCTTTAATATGCTGGGCGACGGTATCCGGGACGCGCTCGATCCGAAAATGAAGCTGTAAATGCCGCATACCAGGGGAGGGAAAGCTATGGAACGTGAACTGCTTGCGATCAAAGGGCTCAAAACTTATTTTTATACGGATGAAGGGGTGGTCCCGGCGGTTGACGGTGTGGATATCACCATCCGCGAAGGGCAGACCGTAGGGGTCGTCGGAGAGTCCGGCTCCGGCAAGAGCGTCACCTCCTTAACGGCGATGCGATTGACGCCGGGCAAAGTGATGGACGGCTCCATCCGGTTTGGCGGCAAGGATCTGCTCGCTCTGTCCGAGCAGGAAATGCAGGATATCCGGGGCAATGAAATGGCGATGATCTTTCAGGAGCCGATGACCTCGCTGAATCCGGTATTTACGGTGGGGGAGCAGATTGGGGAAGCCGTCCGGATTCATTTAAAGTACAGCAGGAAGCAGGCGAGAGCCCGCTCCATCGAGATGCTGAAGCTTGTCGGGATTCCGAGACCGGAACAGATTGTCGACGAGTATCCCCACCGTCTGTCGGGAGGGATGAGGCAGAGAGTGATGATTGCGATGGCCATGGCCTGTAGTCCCAAGCTGCTGATTGCCGATGAGCCGACGACTGCGCTGGATGTAACGATTCAGGCGCAGATTCTGGATTTAATGAAAGAGCTGAAGTCGTCCCAGGGCACGGCGATTCTGCTCATTACCCATGATCTTGGTGTCGTGGCGGAAATGTGCGACCGCGTGGTGGTCATGTACGGCGGCAAGGTCGTTGAAGAGAGCGACGTGTTCACACTCTTTACCGAGCCGAAGCACCCGTATACGCAAGGGCTGATGAAGTCGATGCCGACGCTGGACTCCGAGGAGGCGCGGCTCTATTCCATCAAGGGAAGCGTACCGGTTCCCGGCAGCTTGCGGGAAGGGTGCACGTTCGCGCCCCGGTGCGAATTTGCGATGGAGGTCTGCCGCCTGCAAGCGCCGCAGCTTGCGGAAATCGGGCCGGGCCACTTTACAAGCTGCTGGCTCCATACATCCGAGGGAGGGGGGAAATCACAATGAAGCAGCCTTTGGTTGAGGTCCGAAATTTAAAAAAGTATTTCCCGATTAAAAAAGGAATCTTTGGCCGAACAGCAGGTCATGTCAGAGCCGTCGACGGACTGGATTTTACGATTTATAAGGGAGAAACCCTCGGATTGGTGGGGGAAAGCGGCTGCGGAAAGTCGACAACGGGGAGAACGCTGCTCCAACTGCTGCATCCGACCGAGGGCCAGGTCTATTATCAGGGAAGAAATCTCGTGGGGCTGCCCTCAGCCGAGCTAAGAAAGGTCCGCAAGGATATGCAGATGGTCTTTCAGGACCCGTATGCTTCTCTCGATCCGCGCCTCACAGTCTTCGATATTATCGCCGAACCGCTGGAAATCCACAACGCTGCCCAAGGGAAGGAAAAAGTACGGCGGGTCGAGGAGCTGCTGAATACCGTGGGCTTGAACAGCTACCATGCCAAGCGGTATGTGCACGAATTCAGCGGCGGGCAGCGGCAGCGGATCGGGATTGCCAGGGCGCTGGCGCTCCATCCCATGCTGATTGTCGCAGACGAGCCGGTGTCGGCTCTGGACGTATCCATCCAGTCCCAGGTTATCAATCTGATGCAGGACTTGCAGGAGCAGTTTCATTTGACGTATTTATTTATCGCCCATGATTTGAGCGTGGTGAAGCATATCAGCACCCGGATCGGGGTGATGTATTTGGGGCGGATGGTGGAGCTGGCGGATAAGCGGGACCTGTTCGATTCCCCGAAGCATCCGTATACCCGGGCCTTGCTGTCAGCCGTGCCGAATCCGAATCCGTTACTCAAGAAGGAGCGGATCGTGCTGCAAGGGGATGTGCCGAGTCCGGCCAATCCGCCTGCGGGCTGTACGTTCCACCCGAGATGCAGCGAATGCATGGCGATATGCAAGACGGAGAAACCGGAGCTTATGAAAGTGGAGGGGCGCTACGTCGCCTGTCATTTGTACTCTTAAATGCGAAAGTGAGGCGGACAAGCCTGGGCCGGAGTATATCGCCGGACGACATCAACGTAAGTGGAGGAGGACAGGCCATGAGATTGAACGGGAAGCCATCGATAACGCCAGCAAGCGGCGCAACTTCGTTATACGCATGCCAAGACGATCAAAGGTTTTCTTACTGCGCCTATATTCCAGGCCCATCTGCCGAACCCGGTCCAACGAAGCGCCCGCTGCTCGTCGTGATTCACGGGACGGACCGTTCCGCCCAGCGGTACAGGGACGCATTCCAGGATTTTGCCGACAGCACTGGCACCGTTGTCCTCGCTCCGCTCTTTCCGGCAGGAATCGGAGAACCGGGAGAGCTGAATTCCTACAAGATGATTAAATACCGCGACATTCGTTTCGACCGCGTATTATTGGCGATCATTGAAGAGTTTAAGGCCCGATATGGAATTTCTGAGCAGAAGTTCCTGCTGTTCGGCTTTTCCGGCGGCGGACAATTTGTTCACCGTTTCTTTTACCTTTATCCTGACCAGCTGCTGGGGGTATCGGTTGCCGCACCGGGCAACGTTACGCTGCTTGATCCCTCCATGGATTGGTTTACGGGAACCCGTGACTTTAAGGAACAATTCGGCACGGATCTTCGGATAGAGGAGCTGCGCCGTGTTCCCGTCCAATTGGTCATTGGAAGCGAAGATAAGAACATTCTGCCAAGCGGCAAGGATAATCCGTTTTGGCTACCGGGCGTTGAAATTGCCGGTAATACGCGGCTGGAACGAATCCGGTCGCTGAGGGATAATTGGACATCGAATGGGATTCGCGTCCGGTATGATGAAGTTCCGGGCGCTGCCCATGAAGGTATCAAGCTGTTGTCTCCTGTGAAAGATTTTCTGGCGGAAACATTGAAGGCGAATGACCACCATCTCAAATGAAGAAGGAAGGGATTATATGCAGGTTAGAAAAGTAATCCTCAACATTCATCTGACTCTAAGCTTGTTGGCCGGGCTGTTCATTGTCGTTCTCTCCTTGACAGGTACCGTTCTCGTATTTAAAAATGAGCTCACCCAAGCCATGTATCCGGAGCTGTTTAAAGTGACCCAAGGGGAGCGGATTTCTTATCAGGATGCTCAAAAGTCCATTTTGACCCAATATCCCGAAGCGCAGTTTCTGAGAATTTACACCCCCGATGAACCGGTTACAAATGGCTCGTTCCTGTTCTGGATCAATAATGACGGCGAAAGGGTGTATGTATACATGGACCCTGCCACCGGGAACATACTCGGAACGCTGGATGAGAGCGCCTTTCCCAATAAGCTAAGCGTATTTCATCGCAATTTACTGCTGGAAAAGTATCACGGGTTTGAAATTGTCGGGATCGTCGGCTTCATGTTCACGTTCATTCTCATATCGGGTCTTTACCTGTGGTGGCCGGGAATCAAAAGCATGGCGCAGGGCTTCAAACGAAGAAAGGCCACGAATCCGTATGTTAAAAAGAATGACCTTCACCGGCTGATTGGAATATACTCCATCCCCGTACTCTTAATCATCGCATTTACCGGCGCCGTCTATCCGTTTAGCGAGAAGATATTAGGCTGGTTCGGCACAGGCTGGACGCCGCCGGCTCAGAAGCTTGCCGTTCAAGTTAAGCCCGAAGGCAGGCTCCCTGTGGACGAGCTGGTCCGGCTTGCCGAACAGACCACGCCAAGCAGCAAAGCAACCCTGATTATTCTGCCTGCCAAACCGGAGAAGAACATTGACATTCGTCTAACCCGTTACTATGACCCCGGAGCCGGACATACCGGAAATGTGAAGGTGTGGATGGACCCGTACAACGGTAAGGTGCTGGAAAAATGGGACCCCAAAATCAATAACGTCTTTTACCAAACGTGGGTATTTCCTCTGCACACCGGCGCTTATGGAGGGATCATCACCAAAGTCTTGTATTCCATCGTCGGTTTGATGCCTTCCATATTGATGTTTACCGGTATCTATATCTGGCAGTATAAAAAAAGACGGCGGAAAAAACAGCAGGCCGAGGTTCAGCTGAACGCGTCGTAGATAATTCATCTTCCTTAATGGTTGTAGAACCCCCTTACTTTCAGTAAGCTGAATATATAAGGGGGAAGACTGAAATGACGATACGACTGCGCGGGCACCATCTGCTCTGCCTGCTGGGATACCGCGGGATGGGATATTCCGCGGATTTTTGCGTGAACATGACGGGGATTTATGAGACCCTTCGAACGAAGCCGGATACCCGGATCGAAATTGTCACAGGAGTAGACGACATTTGCCGCGCGTATCCGCCGGATCAAGATAATCATTGTGATGGAACTGTGCATGAACTGGACCAGGCGGTATTAACCAAGCTCGGACTTGCGCCCGGTTATCAGGGAGAGTGGCGGGAGGTGTGCGGGTACGTAGCCCGGCAGGTGGAGCCTTCCGACATCGAGAATTTATGCGTAACCTGTCCGTGGAAATCCTACGGGGTATGCCAGGAGGGCGTGCAGTTGGTCAGGGAAGGCCGGCCGCTGCCGGAGGTTAAAGCGCAGACGTAAATACCAGTAATATCGGCCTAAGGATGCTAAATGACCGGAAAGCATGAGCAGGGCAGGGGCTCTGATATCAGAGCGTTTCAGGAGGCTGATTCCCATCAAGCCACAGTCACAATCATTGCAAAAACCTGCGCATTGCGCATCACAGTGAACAGGCATCTGCTCCAACAGGAAGGCACAGCGTACAAAATTACGCAGCCTTCCTTTTTTATGTTCTACTGAGATTTGTTGATGTACGAAAGCGATACGCACTATCAGAGCAAAATCACGAGCCGGGATATCGAAGCCCTGTTCGAATGCAATTTCGACTACCTGAACCGGACCTTCAACAAGCTGACCGGCCACTCGATCACCCATTATATCAACAAGGTAAGAATCGACCAGGCTCAGGAACTGCTGCAGGCGACGCACCTGAGCATCGGTGAAATCGCCTACCTCGTCGGCTTCGGAGACATCTATTATTTCAGCAAAGTATTCAAGAAATATGCCGGGCTGTCCCCCGCCGCGTACTACAAGAAGATACGGGAAGAGGAGTAGCGTATCTCCCGGCAGCTGAACTAGTGGATGGTCTCCGTACCGGATTCATAAAAACTAACGTCAAGCGGGTTTCTGTCCACGAATCTTGGATAGCGATACTTGGGGTAGCCAGTCATAACGGCGCCGGTTATTTTCTTCCCTTCAGGAATATTGAATAATTTCAGCAGGGGAGAATGCTCCTGGAGCGCAATATTTTCAAATATTCCGGCCCAGCATGAACCTAATCCGAGCGTTGGCGCATACAGCTCCAAATAGGCTAACGAAAGAATAGAGTTTTCTCTGCCTCTTGGGAAATTCTTATCCGCAATGGCCAGAACGAGAGCGGGGGCTCCCCGTAAAATCGTGTCGATCCCTTGCTCATGATAAGGCTTGAAAAAGTTATCCCGTCTCTGGCTGAATCTCTCATCTCTTTCCAATCCTTCAACCGTCATTGCGACAGCCCGGTCAATGATATCCTTATTGTCTATGATTTTGTAGGAGACGCCTTGCAGATTGCTTCCTGAAGGCGCATAATGAGCGATATTAACAAGCTGGATCAGCTTTTCTCTTGGAACGGGAGCGGCTTTATAGGACCGGATGGAGCGTCTGGAGCGAAGGAAGCTTTCCGCCTCCTCCGGGCTTAATTTTGGCAGGCTTCTTGAACTTGCTTGATTGGCGAGCGGTGTTCTCTTGTTGTCAATAGCTCCTTTGGGACAGACCGCTACACAATGACCGCAGGCAATGCATTGTTGCGGATACACTTCTTCCGGACCCTTGTCTCCAAGCTTCAATGCCTGTTCCGGACACTCGCTTATACAAACCCCGCACTTCGCACATTTGTCTTGATCTACCGTTATCAAACTCATGTTTCTTCCTCCTTCTGGAAAAATCATTTTCGAGTAATTTCTGATTCCGATGATACAATACAACCTGACATAAATAAAATGAATATTTATTATATTATACATATCAAAAATGATATGAAGATACGCAGTCCAGAAGCTAATAGAATGCCTGGTATTCCATTAGTTTGGATAATTGCTGCGAATCCGGCACATGCTATACATGGTAAAAGTTATGTACGGAGGTCCGATGGATGACGATCTGGCGACGCAAGCGGATAAGCAGCACCCCGATGATGGATGATCCAGGCACCATAGAAGCAAGGCTGTCTGCTGATCTCCGTCAGAACGAAGCCTTTGTAGAGCAAGCGTTTCAAAAGTGCTCGGATTTGGTGCGCCGCCGCATGAATTATCCAGACGGGACTTTAAGGCAGCTCATTGTTTATTTGGAGACTTTGGCAGATGAGAAAAAGGTGAGCGAGCAGCTCGTCAAGCCGCTGGCGGCCGATCAACCGGACCGCGAAGCTGTTGAAACGGGAACGTGGACCGGCGAGGCGATGCCGGTTGATCAAAAGGTGGTTACGCAGAGCTGGGCGGAGGTAATCCGGCTTGTCCTGCGCGGGTACGCGGCCGTGTTCACCGAGGGGGAAGATCATGCTGTTTGCTTTCCAGTCCATGTTACGATTCAAAGGTCCATCCAGGAGCCATCGTCAGAACAGGTCATTCGGGGGAGCAAGGAAGGCTTCATTGAAAGACAGTCCGTTAATGTTGGGCTGCTGCGCAACTATCTTCGGACCCCGCGTCTGAAGATGGAGGCTTTTAACGTAGGCGAGCTGACGGAAACGAAGGTGCTGATTGCTTATATTGAAGGACTGGCCGATGCTTCCGTCGTGGATCAGGTACGAAGCAAAATCACTTCCATCCATATTGACGGCGTACTGGAATCCGGAACCCTGGAGGAGCTGATCGTGGACGATCCGTTCCCCATTTTTCCCCGTGTACAAATCACGGAGCGGCCGGACGTTGTTGCCGGAAGCTTGCTGGAAGGAAGGGTCGGTATTCTCGTCGATAATACCCCCTTCGTTATGATCGTGCCCACCACGTTCTGGGCCGGTTTGCAGGCAAGCGAAGATTATTACCTTAACTACCCTGTAGCCACTTTTACGAGATGGATACGGTTTATTTTTTTATTTGTGGCTATATTTGCCCCTTCCTTCTTTGTTGCCGTGACCTCGTATCATCAGGAAATGATCCCGACCAGCTTGCTGCTGAGTATCGCTTCCGCCCGGGAGCCGGTGCCCTTTCCGGTGATGATCGAAGCCTTGATCATGGAAATTATGTTCGAAGCGCTGCGGGAGGCCGGCATTCGCCTGCCAAGGGCTATAGGCCAGACGGTAAGCATCGTCGGCGGTCTTGTCATCGGGCAGGCAGCCGTGCTGGCCGGGATTATTTCGGCGCCCATCCTGATCGTTGTATCCACGACAGGCATAGCGGCCTTCCTCATTCCGCGGTTTACTTTTGCGAACGGGGTTCGGCTGCTGCGGTTTCCGATCATTCTTCTGGCGGGGTCGCTGGGATTATACGGGTTGGCGCTTGGTTTTTTGGGCATTCTGCTGTATGTCACCCATATCCGATCATTCGGTGTCCCGTATCTTACACCGGTCGCTCCTTTCTCGCTCCGGGCCTTGAAGGATGTCTGGGTTCGGGCACCGGGAAAATATGATGCCGGCCTGTCCGCCCCCTCTTACGAACGAACTGTACAAGCGACGCGGAAGGAAGGAGGAGAGTAGCTTGAAGCGGATGATGCGGGTCTCTATGGTATTTTTGCTTCTGCTGACCCTTACCGGCTGCTGGGACCGGAAAGAAATTAACGATATCGGTCTGGTTATGGCAACTGCAATCGACCTGGCGGAAGACGGACAAATCCTGGCAACCATTCAGGTCGCCGTTCCTTCGCCCTCCTCGCAAACGACCGGGGCATCGAAGGAAACGGAACGCTTTTTTCTGATTTCGGAGGTTGGCAGGAACGGGTTGGAAATTGACCAGAAGCTTCAGCAAAAAATGTCCAGAACGTTATTTTTTTCACACCGCAGCGTGATTCTGGTTGGGGAAGCTCTAGCCCGTAAAGGTCTAGACGGGATATTGGATACCTTCACCCGTAATCCGCGAAACCGGCTCAAGGCCTACATTCTGGTCGTCAAGGGAAAAAAAGCCGGGGATCTCCTCCAGGTTGAATACCCTTACGAGCTTGTCCCTTCGGAAGCGTTGAAGGAAATGGAGATGCTGCGGGGAGAAGGAACGGTCGCTACGCTGCGCGATTTTATGGTTGCATCGGCGAGCGAAGGAATGAGCCCGACAACCGGTGTTCTGGAGCCGGCCGTTTACCGCCGTTCGGGACAACAAGGTGAGCGTCCGCTGTTTCGTATAACCGGGACAGCCATTTTCAAATCGTTGAAATTGACCGGTTTTTTGAATAATGCGGAAACGCATGAATTTCTTTGGTTCAAGAAGAATAAAAATGCGGATCATATCGTAGCCGAGCTTCCTGATGGCATGGGGGATACGTCTTTTACCATCACCTCCAGTAAAGTGAAAATCAGGAGCGACTCGAAAAAGGATTCCCTCAAATTTCATATTCATCTCAAAGGAAAAGGAGAATTGGTGGAGAGTGATTCCCCGCTCGACGTAAGCGACTCGAACAACCTCAGAATAGTGAAAAGGGCGCTTGAACAACAGGCCATTCACAATATGGAGGAATTCCTGCACAAAATTCAAAAAGAATATCAGGCGGATATTGTCGGCTTCGGCCAGCAATTACAAAGGGATAACCCGAAGAAATGGCGGGCCGTGCAGAAGCAGTGGGACCGGTATTTTGCACAGGCTGATATGTCCGTCACAGTGAATCTCACCATCGACAATACCGGAGAAACCGGCCCTTCATTACAATTGAAAGACAAGGAGATCGTGAAGTGACATTGTTTCTGCCAGCGGTATATATCCTGTGTCTCGGCACGTTCACTTTCATCCAGATCCGCCGGTTATGGAGCCGGAACGAGAAACGGGAAGCCTGGATCTATCTGCTATCCATGACCGTCTCCGCCGCCGCTGGCGCGCTTCTGATTGCGGGTGTGAATGTGCCGACCTTTATTCTGCCCTACCGGCTCGTATTTGAAGCTTTCGGGAAGTCGATTCTGTCCCGTTAATGGCTGAGAAGCCTGGCTTTGATCGTGTCAATCGCAAGCAGCAGGAGAGGAAGGAAGCTTTGCGTAAAGAGAGCCAGAATCGGATAAGTATACGTAATCCAGCCTTGAAATTCTGCGGCATTTTTGAAAATCCAGACGGACCCGACGATGGATAACAACGTAATTGGAACGATGGTTCTGCGGTGGTTATTCGTGCCCAGCAGCTGGGCTGCGCTTATGCAGAACATATACAGCAGCATGGACACCTTAATGAAAATACCGAGAATCCAGATCATTATGGCGATGGCTTCCAGTCTCTCCAAAGGCCCGATAATCCCGGTATACTTGATGACATTCAGGAAAGCGAAGTTCATCCGCGGGGTGATCGGACCGAACATCATGATGGTCAGCGCATCAATGGCCATGATCAACACGACAATGCCGATTAGCGCCGCGAGCAGCTTCTTGCGGATCTGCTGCGGCTTCTCGTTCAGGTGCGGGAGGAACCATCCCAGAAAGAAGAATTGGCTCATCCAGGCGGACGGAACAATCGCGCCTTTGATGACCGGAACAAGCCCCTCTGCGAGCACGGGCGACAATCTTGCAAAATCACCGTCTCGGATGGAGAACACAAAGATGGGAATGAGCATCATGACGATGATGAGCACAATAACTTCATTGCACCTGCCGATTGTCTCGACCCCGGCCAGCACGGCGAACCCGCATAATAACAGCAGCGTGATTATAAGTACGAGAGAAGGCGTATTCATCAGGAGAACATTGTTCAGAAATCGCGCATGTTCGTTCACGGTGCTGGAAATAAAGAAAAACAAATAGTAAGTAAAGAACGCCCCTACCGCCTTGCCCGCCCATTTCCCGCAAATGGCAGTCAAATACTGCATGATGGAGCGGCCAGGGTAGCGCTTGGACAGCGTCGTTAGCACATAAATATTCACGAGTCCGGTTAATGAAGCCGGAAGAATCGACAGCCAGGCATTTTGCTTGGCGAAGGCCACCATGATTCCTGGAACGGACAGGATCAGGGTGGAAACGATAAAGGTGAAAAAAAGCAGACTGATCTGATAACCGGATATTTTATCACTGGGCTGCACGCTTGCTCTCACATCTCTCCTTTGTTGGTACTTCTATTTTTTCCATAACCATCCGGTTTAAACCTGATTACATCTCACCTAACAAGCCTC
>NZ_ASSC01000141.1 GCF_000520735.1 Paenibacillus forsythiae T98 | reverse complement strand
CGTCCATGACCGGGACTTGAACGCCAGTCAGAACATCCTGGCCGAAGGTAAAAGACTTCTTGAGGTATAAATTATACACGAACTGCCGGGACGGCAGGGTTCGCTTGGTCAACTTCTCTTCGGTAGAAGGGACTACCCAAGAATCTCCTTCCTCTATGCCTAAGCGTAGGGAGGGGAGTGTTCAATCACGGAGCCTTTGTCACCGCAAGCTTCGAACCGCTGATGGGGTATTTCAAGGCCAGAGGCTTTGAGGTGTTGGCCCCGGTTTGGCCTTCCCACGACCAATCCGTGCCGGAACTGCGGAACCGTCCCGAATCCGGACTCGGCAAGATTGGCCTTGATGACCTGACGGAATATTATGCCGGTATAATCAAGGAGCTGCCGGAGAAGCCGGTTATTATCGGCCATTCCTTCGGCGGATTGCTGCTGATGATTGCCGGGGAAGTGGACCGGATCGTTCCCGCCAGCCTGGTCCGCAAGAACTACAGCTTATATAACCGGCAGTCCGGAGCCGTAACGGATTACAAGGAATTCCCCGGCCGCAGCCACTGGATTATCGCCCAGCCGGGCTGGGAAGAGGTGGCGGATTTCATCTACCAATGGCTGAAGGAGCAGCTGCCGGACCTGGCAGGATAAGCTTTCAAGCGAGCCAAAGCCGCAAGCGGGTTATAAGAAACCTGGGCGCATGGCTTGCTTTTTACATAAGATGCGATTTATTTGCCATGGCCGCTGGCCGGGCGTCCGGTCTGTCTGGTAATGGTAATAAGTGGAACCCGGCCTTCATTTTTGTCGAAAGTAAGGAAAACGGAGCAATTTCGCGGGCGCAAATGTGCAGAAATATTTTTAAATCCCGGCTTTTTCGTATAAGATGGAGATAAAACCTTTTTTGGAAATTCAGGAGCTCTGCCGCTTGGCGGAGACAGACCGGTATCATTTTCTCGCTGAAACGGCTGCCGCTTGGGAACGAACGCGGGCTGCCCGTTTTGGCTTGTTCAAAAAGACAGGAGATCACGATGACTAAGCATCTGTACGCAATGTGGTTAGGGGATGTTTTCTTTTGCTTCTCCGGTGAGACTTCGGAACCCAAAATAGATGCATGGACTCGCGTGGTCAAGCGGCTGGAGCTTGGGGGGCATCGTCCTTTCGCGGGCGCGGCGCTTCGTTTGGCGGAAGTGAAATATCCCGTGGCCAGAAATGAAGGCAGAGCGGGTCGGCGTTCGCCCGCCGGGAGAATGCTTGAGGGGCTTGCCCTTTCTCCAAAGGACGCGTTTGAGCTGCTGCTGTCCTGGGAAGAGGCGCTCTGCGAACGGCAGGGCATTG
>NZ_ASSC01000140.1 GCF_000520735.1 Paenibacillus forsythiae T98 | reverse complement strand
CCAGCCGCTGAAACGGCAGCCGGTTTAACCGAGGCTTCGTGTAGTTCGGAAGGAACAGGAGAGGGAGCTTCCGGAATGGATATCGCGGTAATCGGATTATCGTGCCGGATGCCTGGGGCTGATAATCTAACTGAATTTTGGCGGTTGCTCGCTGAAGGACGTTCTTCGATTCGTGCTGTCCCCCCTGAGAGATGGGGATACCGGAGTCAATACTATGCGGGGCTGCTTGACAGCATCAAAATAGAGGACCCGGCCTTTTTCCTCATTGCGGATGAGGATATAGAGGCGATGGACCCGCAAGCGTTTTTGGTATTGGAGGAAGCTCTGAAAGTTATTTATCACGCGGGGTATACGCAGCAGGAGATCAAGGGCAGGGAGGTTGGCGTTTATCTCGGTGCAAGAACCCAACATTGGCCCGATCAAGACACCCTCCGGCAAGCGAAGAACCCCATTGTTGCCATCGGTCAGAATTATCTGGCTGCCAATGTGTCGCAGTTTTTCGATCTCAGAGGTCCGAGCCTTGTTCTGGACACCGCTTGCTCGTCTGCGCTGGTCGGTATGAATATGGCGGTTCAGGCGTTGCGCGACGGGGATATTGAATCCGCTCTGGTCGGCGGAATCAGTTTACTCTCCGGAGATATGCCCCACAAAATTTTTGAACAGCGCGGTATCTTGAGCCCCGATCCTTTCTTCCATGCGTTTGACGGACGGGCAGGCGGCGTAGTTCTTGGAGAGGGTTCGGGCATGGTTTTGCTGAAGACCGTCAAACAGGCGCTCAAGGATGGCGATCAAATTTATGCAGTCATCAAGGCGATCTCCGTCAACAACGACGGACGAACGGCGGGACCGGCGACTCCAAACCTGAATGCGCTTAAGGAGGTCATGCATAAGGGGCTGGAGAAAAGCGGCAAAGATCCGGCTGAAATCAGTTATATCGAAACCAACGCGTCCGGTTCCGAAGTAACGGATCTCTTGGAGCTTAAAGCTATTCAAGCGGTTTACCGTGGGGACAATGAATTGCCTTGCGGATTGGGGTCAATCAAACCGAATATCGGACATCCGTTAAGTGCCGAAGGCATAGCGAGCTTTATTAAAGTTGCAATGATGCTCTATAACCGGGAAATTGTGCCTTTCTTATCGGGACAAGAGCCGATGAAGCATTTCGATTTGGCCAAGTCCCCCTTCAGCTTCACCAGGGAATTGACAAAGTGGTCAAACCCGGGGAGGCTTGCTTCAATCAACTGTTTCGGTGACGGAGGAACTAATGCGCATGTCATAGTGCAAGCGTGGGAGGAGCAAAGCGGACGCGTTATCGCACGTCAGCCGCTGAAAGTTCTCCCGCTTCGTCACTCCGTCCACCCGACAGCAACCTCGCAGATCGCGGTATCCGACAACGCAGACGCCAGTTCGGCCGCATCGGGAAACATTTGGAGAAAAAAGCCAGCGAACCAGGTTTCAGACGGTAAGTCCTCGTTTTGGAACCGTCGCTAGATATCATAAGAGTAGTTGTTCAGCCCAAAAGAGGAGGACATGGTTCATGAAAGAGCAGTTTCATATAAGTGTTGAACATCCAATCCTGAAAAATCACAAAGCGTTCGGCCAAGAATTGCTTCCCGGCCCGGCTTATGTCGATTTCTTATATCAGGTATTCCACGAGAATGGATACAGCTATAAAGAGCTGGAGCTGCGGAACGTTTCGATTTTTAATCCCTTGACGGTGGCCCGGGACTACGATGTTCTGGTAACGGTCGACTGCACCGAGACGGCGCCCGGAATATGGAATATTGTGGTGGAGGGGCAGGAGGAACGTCAAGGTGTCCTATCGTCCGTAAAAATAAAATATGTCACGGCTGAAATGCACCGGGTTGCACCGGTCGTTTTCGAAGCGGAGATGGATAAGCGTTCGCTGGCAGGAGAGACGGCACATGGAAGCCCTCTGGAGGAAGCCTACGGACAATTCCGTGCATTGGGCCTGGTCCATACCGGATTCATGAAGGCGGAAGGGGACATCGTCCGTACGGATGACGGGGTGCTGGTGAAGCTTTCCCTGGATGGGGAAGCGCTAGCCAGCGCAGAACATGTGCTTTTTCACCCGACTCTGATTGACGCAAGTTGTGTGGGGGCCGGAATCCTGCTCAGCGCAGAAGTGCATGAGGATCATCAATTATTTTTGCCGATTTTTTTCGAATCCTTTCGCGCGAACGCCCCCATTCAACGTGGCTGCATCACACGAGTGCGGTCAGCTTCGGTTCAAAGGAAAAACGAAGTGCTTTATATGACTTTGGAAATATTTAACGAACTTGGCGAACAGGTCGCGGAAGTCAAGAATTATGCGATGAAAATCGTTCGTGGTGAGGGAAATGATCGTTCAAAAGTTAAAGAACCGCCATCCTCCCAAGGGGGCCTGCCATCTTCCCGGGCTTCCACTCCCGGCAACGTTTTGTCTCAGGGCGAAGCCGGAACTGCGGCCGAAGCTTTCTTGAGGCATCTGCTTGCAGACCGCTTGGGGATACCGGAGCAAGAGATTGATTCTGGTGTCGGTTATTACGAAATGGGCTTGGATTCACCCGGGCTGCTGGAAGTCGTCAAAGCCATCGAGGCCAAAATCGGAACCCCGCTCACTCCGACTTTATTGTTTGAATATACAAATATAAGCGAGTTATCGGTGTATCTGGCACATAATTACGAATCATCGTTTCATGCGGGCGCTGCCGGAGAGGCGACGGAAGATGCATCGCAGGCACCTTCCCGGGCAGGGAAAGAAGTCTCGAACGTAGATGGTCACCAGACGGAACGCTGCATTCCGGAGCTTGTGTCCGTAGATGATGACATCGCTATCATTGGTATGGCCGGCCGTTTCCCCGGTTCGGGGAACATACGCGAATTTTGGAATAACTTGAAGGCCGGCAAGGATTGCATCAGCGAGGTTCCCAAATCCCGGTGGGACTGGGAACAGTTCAACAATCTAAAATCCCCTTCCGGCAAGGGGGTCTCCAGATGGGGAGGGTTTATCGACGATCCGGATTGCTTTGATGCGCGGTTTTTTAGGATTTCGCCCCGGGAAGCCGAGATTATGGATCCGCAGGAGCGGTTGTTCCTGGAAACCTGCTGGGAGGCGGTTGAGGATTCCGGATATAAGCCAGGAACGCTTGTTGCGCCGAAAGGGTCGAACAAACGGAATCCGGTTGGCGTGTTTGCCGGAGTTATGCATAAGGATTACGCGCTAATCGGTTCCGAGGCCATGTCGCAGGGACAACTGTTTCCGCTATCTTTAAGTCACTCCTATATTGCTAACAGGGTTTCGTATTTTTGCAATTTTCACGGTCCGAGTCTGGCTGTGGATACATTGTGCTCCGCTTCGCTTACTGCCGTTCATTTGGCAATTGAAAGCATCAAGCGGGGAGAATGCGAGGTGGCTTTGGCCGGCGGCGTGAATCTGTCCCTGCATCCGGATAAATATAAGACTATGGGACTGGCAAATATGCATTCCAGCGATGGGCACTGCCGTACTTTTGGAGAAGGAGGGGACGGCTACGTCTCTGGAGAAGGAACCGGTGCCATTGTGTTGAAGCCGCTTCGGAAAGCGGCGGAGGACGGAGACCATATTTACGCGATTATTAAGGGAAGCGCCATTAACCATGTCGGGACTGCAAGTGGCATTACTGTGCCTAGTCCGGTGGCACAAGCGGATCTTATTGCCGAATGTTTGGAAAAAACGGGGATTGATCCTCGGACCATCAGCTATGTGGAAGCGCACGGAACGGGTACTTCGCTAGGGGATCCGATTGAAATGCAGGGCTTGTCCAAAGCATTCAGTCAGCATACGCAAGATCGCCAGTTTTGTTCCATCGGTTCGGTTAAATCGAACGTAGGCCATGGAGAATCCGCTGCGGGCATTTGCGGTTTGATCAAGACGGCATTGATGCTGCACCATAAGACGCTTGTAAAGTCCCTGCATTCGGAGAAATTAAATCCTTATATCGATTTTAAACAGTCTCCTTTCTATGTGCAGCAGCAGACGGAAGAATGGAAGCAACCGGTCTTGGCGCTGGATGGCCGGGAATTGTCCTATCCGAGAAGAGCAGGGGTAAGCTCGTTTGGCGCTTACGGATCAAATGCCCATTTAATTATGGAAGAGTTTATTCCGGAACCGATGGCGCAATCTTCGGGTACCCCCGAGATCCAAACCTTTATAATCCCGCTCTCGGCCAAAAATGAGGAAAGCTTGAAGGTTTATGCTCGCAGACTGGCCGTATATTTACTGGAGAATCCGTTAAACGGATCGTCTATACCGGTTGACTATTCGAAAGAGAGCCAATCCCAAGTGTTGCTGGAAGGCGAGATTCGCGCAATTGTAGCCGAAGCTTTGCAGATTCAAGAAGGTGAAGTTGAGGATGAACAGGAATGGAGGGAAATGGGTGTTGATCTTGTCCATCTGACTAAAATCAGGGAATGCATCATGAACCGGTTTCATATCGAGTTAAAGCCTGAAGATATTTCCCAAAGCGAATCCATTGCCTCCCTTGTGACTGTGATCATTCAACGCTATCTGCACGGGTCCGTGACGAGTCTAGTTGCGGCTTCCGCTGCCGGAAATGAAGTAATCAGCGGGGCGGAAATCGGCTCAGCCGAAAGGGAAACCCGTCTGATCGAGTTGGCGTATACTCTGCAAATGGGAAGAGAAGCGATGGAGGAACGGGTTGTTTTTGTCGTAGACCGGATTCCGGAATTGATCGAGGATTTGAAGGCTTTTGCGGAAGGAACAGCAACTCCTTCGCAATGCTGGCGGGGCCGTGTAGAGAAGAGAAAAGATTCAGCAAGCAGCAGTGAATGGGCAAAGTCCATAGGACAAAATGCGACCAGGGAG
>NZ_ASSC01000139.1 GCF_000520735.1 Paenibacillus forsythiae T98 | reverse complement strand
TCAAGCTGCTGCTGGAGGAGGAGGATCATGTCCGGGTGAACGGGGGCCAGACCGTATGGAAGGCGATCCGGACCATTTTGGCCGCCGATTTCATTATGAGCCTGGACAACGTGCTTGCCATTGCCGGGCTGGCGGACGGCGATTTGGCTCTCATTGTCATCGGAATCGCGCTCAGCATTCCGGTTGTTGTCTGGGGCAGCGGCATTATCTCCGGATGGCTGCACCGCTTCCCAGTGCTTATCTACTTTGGCGCCTATATCCTGGCCTACACCGCCGGGGAAATGCTGCTTAAGGACGCCAAGCTGGGCGCGATGCTGTCTTTCCTGCTGCCTGCGCTGCATTCGCTCTTGCCGGTTGCGCTGGGCGTCGCTGTTGTGGCAGCGGGCGGCATCAAGCGGCATACCCCCAAGGCGGGGTAGAGGGCCGGTAAATCATAGTCAAAGCCTTTGCAGTCCCGGTTTCCAGGGAAAAGGCCCCGTCCCCGGGGTCTTTTCTTTGGGTTTTCGGCGCGAATGATGGCGTTTTTTGCGTTATTCGGATAAAATAAAGGAGAATCCTGAAGCGTCGGGCAAGCCGATGCGGAGCGGAAGAGACGCGAGTGGAAGGGATGGGTGGTATGATGTCCTCCAAGAACGATATAAAGCTGGGCTTGTTCGTCGTATGCGCCGGGCTCGTTATTTTGCTGGGCAAGCTGGGAGTATTCGGCTTTTTGGGACGGGCGCTGTGGCCGCTTCTTCTGCTGCTGCCGGGATTGTTCCTGCATGTTCTCGTCTTTGGCCGGCGGCTTGCGCCTGCCGCGCTTATACCTGCCGGTATTCTCACCGTATACGGTCTGCTGTTCGGCCTGTGCAACACATGGGGCTGGGGGCTGATGGCTTATCTGTGGCCTGTGCTGCCGCTGGGCGTGGCGGTCGGACTGTACGAGTATTCGCTGTTTGTATCTCCGCGGAGCAGCGGATTAACCGTGGGCGCGGTTGTTCTCGGCATTCTCAGTTTGGCGCTGATGTTCTTGAGCATCCTGGGCTCGGGAATTATGTATATCATCGGAGCGGTTCTCGTTCTCGCGGGAATTTGGCTGATCGCGGGACGAAGCGGCGGACGGAATAAATGGAACCGGGGCTGGTAAGCCGTCTTTTCTTGGGAATTGTTTTTTCATGAAAATACTTGCTTTTCACAGTGCTTTCACGCTACAATTAAAAATAATGTTGAAGCGTCGGGTTTTGCGTCCGGCGCTTCTTTTATGAAGCCTTCGTTCCTGCTGCAAATCTCAATTGATTTTATTTGATAAATGAAAGGATTTGGATACAAATCATGCATTCAAGAGAACAAATTCGCAACATTGCGATTATCGCCCACGTTGACCATGGCAAGACGACGCTCGTCGACCAATTGCTGCAGCAGTCGGGTATTTTCCGCGAGCACGAGACGGTGCAGGAGCGCGCCATGGATTCCAACGATCTGGAACGGGAACGCGGCATTACGATTCTGGCAAAGAACACGGCCATTACCTATAAAGATTTCCTGATCAACATTGTGGATACGCCCGGACACGCCGATTTCGGCGGTGAAGTAGAACGGATTATGAAGATGGTTGACGGCGTACTGCTCGTTGTCGACGCGTATGAGGGCTGCATGCCGCAGACGAAATTCGTGCTGCGCAAGGCGCTCGAACAGAACCTCACCCCGATTGTGGTTGTCAACAAGATCGACCGCCCGGCGGCCCGTCCGGCGGAAGTGATCGACGAAGTACTGGATTTGTTCATTGAGCTGGAAGCGAGCGACGATCAGCTCGAATTCCCGGTCGTATACGCCTCCGCGCTGAACGGAACGTCCAGCCTTGATCCGGAAAAACAGGACGACAATATGCTTGCCCTGTATGAAACGATCACCCAGCATATCCCGTCTCCAACGGAGAGCATGGATGAACCGCTGCAGTTCCTTGTGACTCTCATGGACTACAATGAATACCTGGGCCGCATCGCCATCGGCCGCGTCAACAGAGGCATTATCCGCCAAGGCCAGGCGGTTACAGTGATTCAGCGTGACGGCAAGCACAAGTCGGCGCGCATTGAGAAGCTGTTCGGCTTCCAGGGGCTGAAGCGGATAGAGGCCGAGGAAGCAGGCGCGGGCGACATCGTGGCGCTTGCCGGGATCAAGGACATCAACATTGGCGAGACGATTGCAGATCCCGCGAATCCCGAGGCGCTGCCTGTCCTGAAGATCGACGAGCCGACCATGCAGATGACCTTCCTGGTCAACAATTCTCCGTTTGCCGGCAAGGAAGGCAAGTGGGTAACCTCCCGCAAGCTGCGCGAGCGTCTGTTTAAAGAGCTTGAGACGGACGTTTCCCTGCGTGTGGACGAGACTGACAGCCCTGACGCATTTATCGTTTCCGGCCGCGGCGAGCTGCATCTCGGCATTCTGATCGAGAACATGCGCCGCGAAGGATACGAGCTGCAGGTTTCCAAGCCTGAGGTTATCGTCAAGGAAATTGACGGCGCCAAGATGGAGCCGCTTGAGCGCCTGCTTATCGACGTGCCGGAGGACAGCATGGGCGCCGTTATGGAGAGCCTGGGCACCCGCAAGGCCGAAATGGTCAACATGGTGAATAACGGAACCGGCCAGGTCCGTCTGGAATTCCTCATTCCGGCGCGCGGCCTGATCGGCTACAACACCCACTTCCTGACGCTGACGCGCGGCTACGGCGTCATGAACCATGCGTTTGACAGCTACGCTCCGCTGATCGGCGGCCAGGTGGGCGGACGCCATCAGGGCGTACTCGTCTCGACCGAGACCGGAACCTCCACCTTCTATGGCATGATGGGCGTGGAAGACCGCGGCACCCTGTTCCTCGAGCCGGGCACCGATATTTACGAAGGCATGATCGTGGGCGAGCATACGCGCGACAACGATATCGTCGTGAATATCTGTAAGGAAAAAGCATTGACCAACGTCCGTTCCGCGACGAAGGACGACACTGTCAAGCTAAAGACTCCGCTCCTCTTCTCGCTGGAGCAAGCGCTGGAATACCTGAATGATGACGAATATTGCGAGATCACACCGAAATCCGTTCGTCTGCGCAAGAAAATTCTGAACAAGAGTGAGCGCGAGCGTGCGGAGAAGCACCGCAAAATGGCCCAAGCCAACATGTAATGCAATCAAAGGGAACACTTTTGATAGAAGAATCAGCCGCCGGAACCCGATTCCGGCGGCTGATTTCTTCTTCCGGCATAAAGCTGAATACATGCGAGACTGGCGGGGAACCGGAATGTTTTCCGGCGGCGGGGCCTCTTCGGGTGATATAATGGATGCAGGTATCCATAACCCGGAAGGAGTGACCAGCCTTGCAAATTTGGTTTGCCGAGCACCCCTTGATTGCCTATGTTACTATCTTTATTCTGCTTTCTTACGTATACAACCGGGTATTTCGGGTGAATCAGAAGCTTTCCTTGCTGAAGGAAGTTACGCTCTATGCGCTGATGGCTCTCGGTTCGGGCATCCTGCTTGTTTTTCAGCATGATAAGCTGCCGATCATTCAGTGCCTGCTCGTCGCCGTCGGTCTGATGCTGCTCGTTCGGGTTCGTTATTTTGTCGAGGCAAGGCAGAAGCGCAAGGCGGCGGCCGAATCGGCCAAGAGACCGTAGAACGCAACCTTTAGGCTGTAATAACGTCTATTGTTATAGTAACATGTTACTTATTCCCAAATGAAGAAGAGGACTTTATATTATTATGAGTACACGTAATGGCAGTTTGCCTCCAAGATCGAGAGGACAGGGGAGCGGCGGCAGAAGACCTGCAAGGCCGTCTTCCAACAATAAGACCCGCAACAAGAACAAGAGCAAGAAGCCGGGCTTTATGGCCAGACTGGGAAGAATGCTGCTGATTCTTGTATTGCTGTCGGCGCTCGTCGTAGTCGGCTACTTCTTGTATTTGTACTATAAGCTGGACAGCG